>CAZARO010000387.1:0-5715 GCA_964487165.1 uncultured Solibacteraceae bacterium
GCCGATGGTGACCAGTTGGTTCCGCGGCAACCAGCCCGCGCCATCGAGCGACAGCGTGCAAGACTCCGCCGGCAAGCCGCTGAAATAGAAATGGCCGGCGGCGTCGGTCGCGGCCCACGAAGTTTGCCCGCACATCGCGGCCACGCGCACACCGGGGAGCGGCTCGCCCGTGGATTTGCGCACGGCAATAATACCATCGGTCTTCGCATAGCGTCACCTCGTCGCGCAGCTCATCGCGATGCGCAGCGGCCCCGTGGTTTCCGCGGTCACCTCGAAGCCATCCTTGAGGACCTCCGTGTCGCCCAGCTTCACGGATGCCGCGAAGGTATTAGCGGGAGTTTCCGGCTGCACGTACGCCTTGTATTGGCCGGGGAAAAGATGCTGCGCCACGAACCGGCCATCGGTGTCGACGTGGAGACTCCGCGGCACCTGCATGTCCTTCTGCAACTGGATCCACACCGGCACCGCCGCGCAGCCGTTTTCGGCTCCGCGCTGGCTTTGGATGCCGCCGGAAATGTCTTCCTCACCGGCTCTACCGGCGGGCAGTTTCCGGCCACGGCGGGCGCGGCGATCCCCACCAGCACGGCGTCCATGGTGTTCGCCGCCAAAGTGAGCGCCGGCGGCAGTAAGTTTTCTACTCGACTTACTCGCCGGCGATGGCCGTTTTAACGATGCACTTTACGCCGGCAGCTCGCCGGGATTGGTGTGCGGGGTAGTGCGGGTCAACTTCTAGGTGCCCAGCTATGCTACGCCGGGGACTTACTTCTTCGCGCCCTGGATTCAGTTCGTGCACGTAAACAGTAAAACCACTTACGAACCGCCGGTAGGCGCGACCATCGCCATTAAGTAAGACCCAAGCTGGTAAGTTATCGGTTTCTGTTTGGTACAGGGCGACTAATGTGGGGCAGGATGGCATGCCGCCGTATCAATCGTGCGGACCGGGCGGGTTACCAGGGGCACCCTTTGGGTCTGCGGGTTGACAACCTGCCCCACTTAGCCCCCCGCTGAAGCATGTCCTACTTCGCGGCGTGTTTGCGCGCGGCGGCGGCCGCCTCGATGGCGGAGAGCCGCAGGAAACCAGCCGCCGTCCGCATGCGAACGCCCTCCTTCTCGTCGTCGAGCAGGGGGACCAGTTCTTTCTTCAAGGCGGGGTCGTCACGCAAGGCGATGGCATGTACGGCGGCCGCGCGGACCGTCCAGTTCTTGTCGTACAGGGCGTCTTTGAGAGCTGGAAGAATGCCCGGGTCCTTGTCCCTTCCGACCAACAGGATGGCGGCGGCACGGCCGGAGATGCCGGGATCGCTCAGCAATGCCTGCATGGAGGCAACGCCCTGGCCGAGCCCCGGCACCGGTACGAAGCCGACGCCCTCGCGCACCGCGAACATAAAGGTGGTGCTGGGGGTGTGGATCATGCGCAAGGCCCGGCGCATCTCGCTGTTGAGGTAGCCCGAGGCGGTCTTACTGTCGCCTTCCACCACCGAGAGCAGGGCGTCCTTTCCCGCCGGGTCATGCAGGTTCCAGAGCGCTTTCGCGGCCGCGAAACCGACCTCCGGCACGGGGTCCAGCAGCAGTTTGTGCAGGGCCTCCACGGTGGCCTTACTTTTCACGTCGGCCAGACTGGCCACCACAGCGACGCGCACCGGGACATCCTTGTCGTCGACCATCGCGACCAGCAGGGGCAGCAGGGTATTGCGGTCGGATGCCAGGCCCAGCGCGATGACCCCCTGCAATCGGGTATCGGGATTCTTGGCGGTGAGCGCGTGCTGCAATATGTCGACACACTGCGGGTCCGTGGCGGCAGTGGACCGGTTCACGAGAATCATTGTTAGCTGCATGCATAGCGCCGCAAGTTTCTTCACGGTTTTCTCCAGGTGTAGAGCGAATCTATCATAGGCAGATGGCTAACGCCATAGCGGCCGATGGCTAACGCCATAGCGCAAAAGAGCGCAAAAGAGGAACGGTTCGGCGGCATTTGCGGGCACCGGCTATGAGTGGCGCGTAGTTCGGTTGCAAAACCGCTCCCTTCGGCCGCGGCTCGCTAACACGCACGCCGATTCGGGAAGGGCTACTGAGCCGGGACCACAGGGAGCGGTGGCGTAACTTGTGCTCCCCAAAAACGGTTACGCACCCCGTCGGGAAGGCGCGGTGCTACCCTTTATGGCATGGCCTATCGAATCGAAGAGAGGCGCTCCCCGCGCGCCAGGCGTGCGGGACTCATCGCGCTGCTCGCCGCCCTGCTGGTAGTGCTTTTCGGCGCCCGTTCCTTTGCCTCCTACGCTATCGAAATTGCCTGGTGGAAGGAACTGGGGCAATTCCGTACCTGGCTGAGCATGCTCTATTACAGCGTGGCACCTGTCACGCTGGCGACCCTGGTGGCCTTTGCGATCCTGTGGATCACGCACGCCCGCGCGCTGAAATTCGCCGCTACCAGCTTGCGCGATCACAAGCTGTACGCGCGCCTCGCCGCTCTGGTGATGCTGCTGGTAAGCTACCTGATCGCGGCCTCCGCCATCGACACCTGGACGGTGGTGCGCTTCGCCGGCTCGCGCAATTTGCCCGCCGCGGCCAGCGGTTGGCATGACTCGGTGTTCGATAAGCCGCTCTCGTTTTACCTTTTCGACCTGCCATTCTACGGCATGCTGCGCAGCTACGTGCTGGCGCTATTGATCGTCAGTATTCTGCTCTACTGGCTGGCGGCGCGCGCCTGGCAATTGCGCTTCAAGATCGGCGACATGCAGCAGGCGCGCGAGATCGATCCGGCCATCTTCCGCCTGGAAGGCGGCCTGGAATCGCGCTTCCTGCGAGTGGCCGCGGTGCTGCTGCTGCTGGCTCTGGCGGTGCGCTTTTTCCTGGGCCGTTATGAAATGGTCTACAACGTTCATGGCAGCTTCCTGGTGGGCGTGGACTATGTCGACCTCAATGTCGCACTGCCTCTGCAGTGGCTGCTGATTGTGGCCTGCTTCGCAGCTTCCGGGCTGTTGCTGGCGGGCCGGTGGATTCTAGCCGCCAGCATGTCACTGGCGCTGGTGGTATCGTTTGTGGCGCCGCGCCTGGTGTCAGCTCTTTATGTGGGCCCCAACGAGATTTCCCTGGAGCGGCCCTACATCGACACCCACATACATGCCACCCGCAGCGCTTACGGACTGGAGCAGCACGTCAAGGAGATCGAGTTCAGCGCCGATCCCAACGGAGCCATCGACACTACGCGCCACAAGGCTCTGTTGGACAACGTACGGCTGTGGGACTACCAGGCGTTCCACGACACCATCACGCAACTCCAGGCGCTGCGAACTTACTATGTCTTTCACGGTAGCGATGTAGACCGCTATATGATCGACGGCCAGTACCGCCAGGTGCTGCTGGCGCCGCGCGAGCTGGACATCAATAACCTGCCGGACGCGCGTAACAACTGGATCAACCCGGCCTTTATCTACACTCACGGCTACGGCCTGGTGCTGGCGGAAGTCAGTAAGATGACGCAGGACGGCCTGCCGGTGCTCATGATCAAGGATGCCCCTCCGAAGATTGAGAGCCCGACCATCAAACTGACCCGGCCCGAAATCTATTACGGGGAAGTGACCCATGAGCCGGTGTTCGTCAACACCGCCGAGGCGGAATTCAATTACCCATCGGGCGAGAAAAATGCGACCACGCGGTATGAGGGCAAAGGCGGATTCCCAATCGACTCGTTTTCCATGCGGCTGGCCGCGGCGATGAGCGAAGGCGAGCCCAACATCATACTGACCAGCTATTTCAGGGGTAACAGCCGCATGATGATTCATCGCAAAGTGCGCGACCGAGTGCAGCAACTGGCGCCGTTCCTCTCCTGGGACGCGGACCCGTACCTGGTGATTACCGATGCGGGGCGGCTGGTGTGGATGATCGACGGTTACACCACTTCCGACGCGCATCCGTATTCGCGGGCGGTGGATGTGGCCGACATGGGGAGCGTGAATTATATCCGCAACGCCGTGAAGGCGACCATTGACGCCTATGACGGTGAGACGCATTTCTATGTGTTTGCTCCCGACGATCCGATCATCGGCGCGTATAACAATCTGTTTCCCGACTTATTCCTGCCGTCCTCCGCGATGCCCGCCGATTTGCGGCGGCACGCGCGCTATCCGGAAACGCTGTTCAGCGTACAGGCCGAGATTTATAGGACGTACCACATGCTGGACCCGCAATCGTTTTATAACAAGGAAGACGTGTGGGACCTGGCGCAGCACTCCGACCAAGACACTACTTCTTCGTCGGTGACGCCGAGTTATGTCATGGCCGCGGTACCGGGAGAGAGCAAGCCGGAGTTTCTGCTGCTGCTGCCTTTCACGCCGCACAGTAAGAACAACCTGATTGGCTTGATGGCGGCACGCTGCGATGGGGAGCATTTGGGCGAAACGGTGGTGCTGCTGCTCTCCAAACAGCTACTAATCAACGGCCCCATGAATATCGCTGCATATATCAACCAGGACCAGACCATTTCCAAGGACCTGACTTTATGGAACCAGCAAGGTTCGCATGTGGTGCGCGGCCAGATTCTAATCCTACCGGTGGGCAACACGTTTTTGTATGTGGACCCGATTTACATACAAGCTACCCAGGGGAGCATGCCGCAATTGAAAAAGATCGTACTGGCGGTGGGCAGCAAGCTGATCTATTCCGATAGTTACGAGGAAGCGTTGGCACAACTATCGAATGGCGCGCAGCAGTTGATCCAACAAGCGGCGGCGGCGCCGGCTCCGGCGCCCGCGGCGGGAGCTCCGCCATCCGCGGCGTCCCCGACCGATCAGCGGCTGTCGAGAGTGCGCGAGCATTTACGAAAGTATCGCGAGTTAGCGGGGCAAGGTAAGTGGGCGGAAGCGGGTAAGGAGCTGGAGGCCATCGAGGCGGAAGTGAAGCAGTAGCGGCACTGTTAGAGGACGCGGATCGGAGTTTTCAAGCCGGCCGCATGCGCCAGTTGTGCCTGCCGGCGATCGAACGTGTAGAGGGCACTTACGCCGAGTGTTAAGGCCGCCGCGACGTGCAGAAGATCCAACGACCGTGTACCGATGACCGCGGTGTGCCGTCGAGCGAGGCGCAAGGCCTCTTCATAAACCGAAGCGGGCGTCGGAACGGAATGGAAAACGCCGCTCGCCAGGTCGCGTGCCAGACCCGCGAGGCTGAGCCTCGCTTCCGATGGTGTGATTTCGCGGCGGAACACCCTGAGTTGGAGGGCGTTGGTCACTTCCAGTTCGCAAAACGACGTTAAGGGGAACGGAGCTACCACCGACCGCATGGCCGCGACGGCGGCCGTCGAATTAACGTCCACACTATAGAGGGAAACCAGAAAACTCGTTTCCAGATAGGCGGTCAATTTCGCTCGTCGCGCTCAGCGCGGATGAGTTGGGCTCCGCTCACGGCGAGCTTCATTTTTCCATAGATCTTCGCGAGCCGCGCAGCGAAGTCAGGCATACGAGGCGCCGGGGACACCCTCTCTGGCACCAGCCGGGCGATCACTCTCTTGCGCTTGGTGATCTGGATTTCCTGGCCCTCCTGGAGCAGCGCTTCCACATGCGGAAACCGATAACGCAGATCGCGGACTGTGGCCTTCTCCATGTGATGCATTATAGCATCACAAGCATCGGTTGGCGCTCACCTGCATGCCGGCGCCCCACCCTCAAGCCTGCGTGGGCTTCCACAATCCCACGGTGTTGCCATCGGGATCGGAGATCCAGG
>CAZARO010000388.1:0-5714 GCA_964487165.1 uncultured Solibacteraceae bacterium
GACATCACCTCCGCGCTGAAAGGGAAACGGGACGAAGATCTCGTGGTCGCGGTGTGGGACCCGTCGGACAGCGGTCCGCAGCCTCGTGGAAAGCAGGTGTCGAGTCCCAACAGCATCTGGTACACCGCGGTTTCCGGCATCTGGCAGACCGTCTGGCTCGAGCCGGTCCCCGAGCATCACATTTCGGAACTGTCCATGACTCCCGACCTGGACGGCAATCGGCTGATTCTCACCGCCCGCTCGGATACACCGGGCGAGATCGGGATCCGGATATCGCTGGCCGGGAAGACCGTGGGCCAGGCCACTGGCCAGCTCAACCAGCCATCCGACGTGTTGCTTTCCAGTATCGAGCCGTGGTCTCCGGATTCTCCCACCCTCTACGACGTCGAGATCAACCTGCCGGAGGGCGACCGGGTGACCAGTTACATCGGCATGCGCAAGGTGGAGGTACACAAAGACGCGGCAGGTTTCAACCGCATCTTCTTGAATGGCAGCGCACTGTTCGAAATCGGGCCGCTCGACCAGGGCTGGTGGCCCGACGGCCTCTATACGGCGCCCACCGATGGGGCCCTTCGCTCCGATATCGACGTGCTCAAGCGCATGGGCTTTAATATGTGCCGCAAGCATGTGAAAGTGGAGCCGGCGCGGTATTACTATTGGTGCGACAAGCTGGGATTCCTGGTCTGGCAGGACATGCCCAGCGCCATGCCGAAGGACCACCCGGGCGTGAAGAGCAACGGCGGGGACGATCTCGCGTTCACACCCGAAGAGGACACCATTTACCGGCGCGAGTTGGAAGCCGAAATCCGCAATCTGCACAACGTTACCAGCATCGTCGCCTGGGTGCCGTTCAATGAAGGCTGGGGCCAGCACGACACCAACGCCATCCTGCAACGGGTGAAATCGCTGGACCCGTCGCGCCTGGTGGATGGTCCCAGCGGATGGGAAGATCGCGGCTACGGCGATATGAAGGACATGCACCAGTATCCCGGCCCGGCCATGTACCCCGTGATGGACAATCGCGCCTCCGTGCTGGGGGAATTCGGCGGACTCGGCCTGCCCATTTTGCAGCACCTCTGGTGGAACAAACGCAACTGGGGATACCGGACCTTTGAGGATCGCATCAAACTGCAGGCCGGTTACGATGACCTGATGCAGAAGCTCGAACCGCTGGCGCGCCAGGGGCTCGCCGCCGCTGTCTATACGCAGACCACCGACGTGGAAGGCGAGGTCAACGGCCTGATGACTTACGACCGCAGGGTCATCAAGTATGACGTCGATAAGTTAGCCCAGTGGCACAAGCGGATCATCGCGGCGGCCGCGGGGAAGCGCTGAGTGCGGTAGCCCGCGGGCCAATGAATCAGGTCACGTTTTCTATAGCGGATGAGATCCTGCTCGCCCTAAAGGCGACGCCGGAGACCCTTGCGGCCAGAATTCGTAGGGCCGCGGCGGTCAAGCTGTACGAGTTGGGCCAGCTCTCATCGGGGGTAGCATCGTAGCGATGCTGCGCCGCTTGTCGGCGAAAGCCCGCGCGGCAGTCCTCAAGCAGGCAGGCCAATAACACAACTATGGTGGTGCGGCGGATCGTCGTCGCGCCGCCCTTGTGGCAACCCCTCCCTTTGGTCGCGGCTCTGTGTGGGGTCAGTGCGTTACTGAGCCGCGACCAAAGGGAGCGGTTGACTCGCCCTTACTCTACCGCCGTTTTCGGCCCCACGTGATCGAGGAAGCGGAACTGCGCCTTCGCGATCGGCACGCCGATTACTTCGATCTGCTTCAGGTCGCGCGTGCCTACCCCCAGTTCCTCGGCCAGTTGCAACGTGCTGTCGCACTTCTGGAACGGCGACGTGCCGCGTACCGCCATGGGGTCGAACCCCATCACCGCCATCCCCACCGCGTCCGTGGAGACGCAATTGGTTCCCGCCAGCAGCACTCCGGGCTTCACCGGCAGGGTGTAGCCTTGCCGCGGAAGCTCGGCCCCCGTGATGGTCTCGACGCCGTCGATAATCGCCAGGTGTATGGGATTCGCGGCCACCAGGTCGGACACGAACCGCGGGATGCGGTACCCGGCCTCGCGCGGGCTCTTCGGGTCCTTCTCGGGCGGCGAACTCTTGGGAGGCTGACGGCTGCCCGAATGGCCGATTTCTCCGCGTCCGCCATAGGGAATCGGTGAAGGCTCGTCCAGCGGGAGCTTGTCGCCGTAGATCGTGGTCGGGCTGCAGCCGAAGCAGTTCTTCATGGAGAGCGTGACCCCCGCCGTGAGGTGCTGCTTGAGTTTCGCCATGGAAACCAGCACGTCGCTCTCGGCATAGGCGGTGTTCAGGTCGAAAGCCGGAAACAGGTGGCCGCCGTTGGCCACTTGGAAGCGCGAGTAGGGCTTCTTGCCGCGGTAGGGAAGGTTGGTATTCACCAGTTCGACTCGCGGTGCCGCGCCCAAAACCAGCTTCGCGTCCCAGTTGGCCAGGTACATGAACTCCTCGAGTGAAGCCGCCCAGGCCCAGGCGCCCTCCACCACGCGGATGCGGCGCGCCCCGGCCTTATCGAGCAGGTGGACCACCGTCGCCACGGTGCGCGGATGCGTCCAGGTGGTCCGTCCAGCGGACACGTGGTCCAGGCGCATGCCGGCCTCACCCGTCAGGTTGATCTTGATGGTGACGGTCTTGCCCTTCACCAGCCGCCCCAATCCGCCCAACTGGTCGAACAGCTTCTCGGTAGCCGATTGAAACTCGGGTCCGTAGCCGGCGCACTTGGCGATGGCCACGGGGGCGGTGGGCGCGTTGGCCCGCATCCGCAGCGGCCGGATCAGCCCCAGGCCAACCGCGCCGGCTCCCGCTATGAATCCTCTTCTGGTGACGTTCATGAGATCCCCCTCTAACCCTAAGCCTCGATCTCCAGCGCGAAGTAGCCCGGAACCTCGGGCGGTATCCGGCATTCCTGGCCGAAGTACTCGTCCGCCGGCCCCGGCTCGATGCGTATCGCCTGCGCCGACCCGATAGACCACAAGCTGGCGCCGCGATACTTCCTGCGCACCCAAACCGTCCGTGGACCGCCGCTCCACCCGGCCGCGAATTCCAGCACCTGCACCAGCTCGCGTTTGCCGTCGGGCGAACCCACCACCAGGGTGCTGCCCACGCTGGCGGCGTTGTAGACCTTTACCAGGTCGTTGGCGTGGCTCACCAGAAACTGCGTGTCCGCCGCAACCTGGAAGGGGTCGCCCAACTCCTCTTTAGCCACGGCCAGGCGGCCTTTCCCGTAAGTGCGCACGGCGAACTGAGTATCGAAGCCGGGATCTGCCGGCGTCCCTTCGGATCCCCATTTCGGCCCGGCGATCAGCAGCCCGCCCTGCTCGGCAAAGTCCATCATCTTCTTCCGCAGGGAAGCTTCCGGCGCTGCCTTATCGGCATACAGGATGGCCTTCAGCCCCGCAAACGACTGCGCCATCGCCTGCGATTTCCAGATCACGCGGTACTGCAGATTGCCCCGCGCCGCGCCGTTCAGGATTTCGCCGCTCATGTCGAAGTTCTCGCCGGTGAAATCCGAGATCACCCCGAGCACGCCCAGCGATCGGAACGTCCGCCAGTCCGCGTGCTTGTCGAAAAACCGGATTGCCGCGCCGGTGCGGTCGAGGATCTCGCGCGCCGCTGGATTGTCCGCCAGCAGGCCGGCGCGCACGCTTTCGTCGAACGAAATCACCCAGCGGCCGCCGGTGGCTTCCGCATCGCAGACGGCCGTCTGGTAGTCCGCCGCGGTGAAGATGCGGCCCTTGCCGGGCGGGTCGAACGTGAGCCAGAGCGGCTTCTGCACGCGCGCCCGCGCCATTTGCAGAAACCAGCCGTTGGAATCGAGCCAGGGCGCGCCTGTGGGGCCCGCGCTGGCGCCGCTGCCCGGCATGCTCACGCCCGGCCAGAGGTTGCCGTCAGCTGCCAGAACGGGTCCGGGAGCGTCCCACGGCATCTTGCCGCGGTCGCCCCAGGGAATCACCGGGAAATCGGTCTGGCCTTTGAAATTCTGAATAGCCACGGCCGCCAAGCCGGCGGACCGTGCGGCCGCGATGGCCGCCTGCGGATCGGCGTTATTCTCCACCCATCCCACCACCGCCAGATTGCGCTGCCGCGCGGCGGCGATCAGCGGCGCCGCGGACTTCTGCTGGGCCGCGTCTTCCGGCAGCCCGGCCGCCCAGCTCAACACCAGGCAATCGACGGGGGAGTTCTTGAGGATATCTAGAGATGCCGGTTGGTGAAACCGTTCCAGCGTTTCTTTGTTTTGGGGGCTGAAGCCCTCGGCCTTGCCGCGCCTGGCGATCTCCAACGGACCGCTTGCCCAGCGCATGGGTACTGCATTCTGTAAAAGAGCCACGTATCGAGCCTGGTTCTGATACTCAAGCTTAGCGTACCGCGGGCCCCCGTGGATCATATTTCTGCGTAAGTGGGGCAGGTTGGCAACCAGCGGCCGAGTGGCACTCGGCCCCCCGGAGGCCATCCTTTCTACTTTCTGGCGCAAAATTACCGTCGATTGCCAAAGACCGCTTGCTGACGCGCGCGGCTCTGTAACACCTCGCTGATTCCACGAGACTTCTCACTGAGCCGCGACCGTAAGGGAGTGGTCATCGATGAGCGGAATCTGAATTTCGCGCTCGAAAGTAGCTTGGAGGCCATCCTGCCCTACCGCAGCGTCAGCCTGGCCCACTGCCAGGCGCTGACGGCGTCCGGCTGGCTCTTGTCGGCGACATCCACGCGAACCATATAGCTTCCCGGATCGAGGCCCGCCGGCACGTCCAGCGATCCTTTGGCGAATAGCCCGGCCGCCTTCGCCGCGTCCGTCTCGATGGGGGTCGCCGCGCTGTGCCATACCTCCACGCCGTCGCGGAAAAGCCGCGTCCGCATCTCCAGTTGATCCACTTTGGGCTTCGGACCGTTGGAGTTGATCTGGAACCCGAAGCGGGCTTTCTGTCCCGCGGAGTAAGCGTTGGGCGCCAATGCCGGCACCACGTGATCGTCCGTCCCCAGGGCGTGCTGGAAGATAATGCCGGACAGCCGCAGGCCGCTGCCTTTCGGCAACGGGATGGACACAAAGTCCGCGCCCGTGCCGACTTTGCCGGTGGCCTTGTCCTGGCAGGCCGCGCGAATCTCGTACGGTCCGGGTTTCGCCACGTGCAGCAGCGTGGTATAGATCAGGCCGAACTGTTGGGCTCGCCGGTAACCGTCTTCATCCAGGTCGATGCGGCGCATCTGGTCGATCCCTCCTTCCAGCGTCCCTCCATTGGCGTTGAAGGCGCGGAGCACCACGTGTACCAGGCCCGTTCGGTGAACCGGCGGACCGCTGAAGACCACGTCCTTGCCATCGATGAAGAGGGTGGCGCGTATGAAGTAGTCGTTCTTCACGCTCACGTAGCCGGTCTCCACATCCAGGTTGATATCGGCAGTCCGGAAGGGGGAATCGAGCGCCTTGGAGAGCTGCAGTTCCGGCCGCGCGGCCGTGGCTTCCGCGTCACCGAAGCCGAAAAAGCCGGTATGCGAGCGGACCTTCAGGCCTGGCCGCAGCACTTCCACCTTCAGCCGATGATAGTCTGGCGTACCCGCGAAATCGGGCTGCATGGCCTCTTCCGGGGGTTGGAATCCGAGCAGGTAATAGCCCCGCTGGTCGGCCATAATGCGCTCCAGGCCGGCGTCGATGCGGTTCGATTCGGTGACCATGAACCCGCCGGTCTGCGCCGTCAG
>CAZARO010000389.1:0-5681 GCA_964487165.1 uncultured Solibacteraceae bacterium
GCCCTCAACTGGGGCAAACCAGTGGAGGCAGGGGAGCCGAGGGCGGACCGGGCGGTGAAACGAGCCGGGAGGTCTTGAAGTAGCAGGCCAGGACCTTTGACCCCGGAATGGAGGCTTCTGAAAGGGAGCAGCCGTTGCGGGCGAGGGAAAGGCCGTTACGAGAGACCGGCTCCATAGAGAAGAGAGACTGCGGTGTGCCGGGAGGCATTGATCCTGAGGCAGAGAAATCGGCTTCAGGGGAGCGGAACGGCGGAACACTCAGCGCTTCTCAATGCGGTGCTCTGTGCCGTGCATGCCGGTGGAGAGCAAGGCTGGGAATCGGGTCACTTGGAACCACTTCTTTTTTGTCCCGCCTTTTTGCCACCACCACCACGCGGCGCCTCGGGTCCTCAGAGGAAGTGGACTTTACCTCAACTCCTTCATTCGGTCTGGGCTACACCGCGGCAGTCTTGTGTGTGGCCACGTAGCGACTCACAAATTCTCCGAAAGCTTCCGCCAGCGCCCGCCGCGTATGGTCCGTGCGGCCGATCTTCTTGCCTTCGATCTCGCGCACCGGCAGCAGATTGCGCGTGGTGGAGGTGATGAAGACCTCGTCGGCGCCTTCCAATTCCGCGGGAGTCAGTTTCTTTTCCGCAATTTGGATGCCCGGCACGTGGATCTCGCCCAGCAGCACTTCGCGGGTGATGCCCGGCAGACAGCCGGAGCTGACCGGCGGGGTCCACACCTGCCCTCCGTTAGAGGCGAAAATATTGGCCGACGTGCATTCCGCCACGTCGCCGTGTTCGTTCAGCAGAATCACTTCGTCCAGCCCGCGCTGCTGCGCCGATTCCACCCACGTCAGGTTCATCGCCCAGGAGAGAATCTTGGTGGTGGAGAATTCGCAGGCGGCGTGGCGCGCATGCGGTACGATCCCCAGCCTGACGCCTTCGCCCCAGTCTTTGGAGTCGGCCGTGAGCGCGATCACGTCGCTCGCCCGCCCATTCGACGGGCCGGCCCACATGCCGCCGCCATTGCGCACAATCACCAGCCGCAGGGTGGAATTGAAAGCGTGGTTGGCCTCCACCAATTCCAGCAGCCGCTGGCGGAGGGTCTCGGGATCGCCCGGCAGCGGCACGTGCATGGTGGCAGCGTCGCGCGCGATGCGCGCCCAATGGCGCTCGAAAGCAAACAGCACGCCATCGCTCACCCGCAGGGTGCTGAAAACTCCCCACCCGGAGAGCAGCCCCACCTGGCCCGGAGCCAGCACCAGCTCGGAAGCGGTGCCAATGCGGTCATTGTGAAGAACAAAACGGTGCAGCACCACACCATTCTATCGCGCTGCGGGAAGCGGCCCGCCTTCCACCGCTCCGCTGCCGATGGCGGCACGGGCGGCGCGGCCCCAGGCGCCCTGCCGGTCGAGCTTGGCAGCTTCGCCGTAGTGGTGCGCGCTCTGGGCGGCATCGCCGAGTTCTTCATACGCACGGCCGGAAAGGTAGTGAACCTGCGCGGTGGACGAAAGACTGCCGGTGCCCACGAGCGCTACCCCCTCGGTAACCAGCCGCGCCACTTCCGAGGCGTCATGCGAGGCGGCCGCGACGGCCCATGCCAGAGTCGCGGTGCATTCGCCCAGGTTCAGCTGGCGAAGCTCCGGCGTAGTTTGCCGGTCGGCCTTTTCCTTTTCGATAGCGCGCTTCGCCCACCGCAGCGCCTCGCAGGAGTCACCGCCGCGCATCAGAACGGCTTCGGCCATGCTCCGGTAACCGGAACTTCGCCCCGGAAAATACTTGATGCTGGTCTCGAAACAATCGACCGCTTCGCCGGGCCGGCCGGCCTGCAGCATGAGGTGGCCGAGAGTCGTATAGGCGATCGCCAGGAAGCGCGATTCGTTTTCCCTCCGTAGAGCGATGTTGCGGCGCAACCACGTCTCCGCCTCCGGGAGGCGTTCCAACTGCGCCAGACAGGCGCCGCGGTAGAAACAATAAGCGGCGGAGATGTCGCCGTCCAGGCGGAAACCCTCGGCGGCCTGCAGGGCCGCTTCGTAATCGCCGCGGCGGTACGGCATCATGACCGAATCGAGGGCGTCTCGCATGGCCATGCCGTGGCGCAGCCGCTCCGCTGACGCCTGGCTGCCGAACAGCGCGCCAATCAAAGTCCACATGAGCCGCAGGAATCGCATGGCCTATTCTTCGACTTCTGAATCTAACACCGGGCCGGCCGCCCGAGTCAGTCCACAAAAGTGAGCGGCAGTTTACTTGCCCGCGAGATCCGTCCTGCCTACTCCCACTTCGGGAACGGGTTCATGCGGACGGTGCGGCACGCGGCGATCAGTTCGGGCAGGCGCGGACGCCGCTCGAAGAGGCGTTCCAGGAGTTGCGACAGCGCATCTTCTTCGCCCGCGATCCAATCCGCCGGAATGCTTTTCCATGCCTGGTCGATCACTTCCTCGGGGAAGTGGACCACCTGTTCCAGCCACGGCTGGAAATCGTCCAATGAGTGCACCGATTCGTACACCAGGCGGCGCGCGTAGAGGCCCTGCAGCGCGGAATCGGTAAACTCCCAGTGCGGGCCGTTGAAAGCGAAACCGTGGTCGATCATGCGGGCCACGAATCCAGGCCGGGCGCCGGCGGCCCGTTCGCCGTGGCGCACCAGCGCGCGATAGAAGACCGATTGCCGGCCATCCGCGTTGCCCACCCACTTATCGAAGACCAGGATGGCGCGGAAATCGGCCAGATTGACTACCTGCGGTAGCAGCGCGTCGGGCAGAAAATCGTACACCGCCACGCGCGCCGGGTCGCCGGGAAAGCGCGAGCCGAAATGCCAGCCCGGTTCCACGGCCAGCGTCCGAGTACCCAGCTTGAGGTTGATTTCCGGGTTGGCCGCCAGAAACTCCGCGCTCACCTGAATGAGCGCCGTCTCCGGCGCGGCGATCTTCAGGTAGCCCAGCAGCACCGACGAAACCAGCTCATTCACCAGGATGCGCCGATGCTGCGGATTGTTGCGGAACTTCACCACGTACCAGCAGCCGTCATCCGCCTCGAGCAGATGGGCCTGCGCTCCCCCGCGCATCTTCCGCACATGCCGGACAGCCGTGAGAGGCATCAGCTTCCGGGCGGCCGCCTTTCGCGAGGTCCGCTTGCGAAGTACACTAGAGTAGTATCACACGGAGGATCAACCACAGATGGCGGAAAACGAATCGGGACCGGCGGTAACTCCGGAAGCGGGAGCGGCCGGCAGTCCGGCGCGCAGCACCAACGAAGTCGCGCTCGAAATGATGAAGTTTATCGCCGTGACGACGGGTTATGGGAGGACTTCGCAATCCGGGACCGGCTTTTCCGGCAAGCCCCAGGGCCGTGCGGCCGAGGACCAGGTGGACGCGCTGCTGGAACTCTTCGAGCGCTGCCGCAAGGTGGTGAAGAAGGAAGAATGAATGAAACAGAAGGGTACTGAAGGGGACTGAAGCTGGAATAAACGCCCTCGCGGCCGCAAGCTGCCGCCATTC
The DNA here is from genome assembly GCA_964487165.1 of uncultured Solibacteraceae bacterium. Lineage (GTDB taxonomy): Bacteria > Acidobacteriota > Terriglobia > Bryobacterales > Bryobacteraceae > PALSA-129. Next base: position 3,479 of record CAZARO010000389.1, read on the forward strand.
TGACTTCACCATCCTTCAGTTCCCTTCGGTATCGTTCCGAGCTCGCCGCGGGCTGGTCCCGCGCCGTGCGTTGGGGAAGGAATGAATGATACAGAAGGGTACTGAAGCCGGAATAAACGCCCTCGCGGCCGCAAGATGCCGCCATTCTGACTTCACCATCCTTCAGTTCCCTTCGGTATCGTTCCGAGCTCGTCGCGGGCTCCTCCCGCGCCGTGTGTTACGCTTTCCGTTCGCGTAATGACTATTAACGGCTATCTGGCGAAAAGTTCGATAGTGGCCGCCCTCGGCGGACTGCTTTTCGGATTCGATACGGCGGTAATTTCGGGCGCCACCGGCGCTCTCCGCCTGCAATATTCCCTCTCCGATGCGGCCCTCGGCGTCACCGTGTCCGCGGCCCTGGTCGGCACCATTCTGGGGGCCATGTTCGGCGGCATTCCCGGCGACCGCTACGGCCGCCGCAACAGCCTGCGCATCACTGCGGTCCTCTATCTGGTCTCGGCCCTCGGCTGTGCCTTCGCCTTCGATTGGTACTCCTTTGTGATCGCGCGCTTCATCGGCGGACTGGGCATCGGCGCATCTTCCGTGCTGGGGCCGATGTACATCGCCGAAATCGCGCCCGCCCGGCTGCGCGGACGGCTGGTGGGCTTCTTCCAATTCAACATCGTGTTCGGAATTCTGGCGGCGTATCTTTCCAATTACCTGATCGGCACCATGGGATTCGGCGACGTGGAATGGCGTTGGAAGCTGGGGATTTCGGCGGTACCGGCGGCGCTGTTCCTGGCGATGCTCTTCTTTATCGCTGAAAGCCCGCGCTGGCTGGCCGGGCATGGCCGAGCGCCGGAAGCCGAAGAGGTACTGCGCTCCACCGGCGAGCCGAACTACCGCGAAGATCTGCGGCAGATCGTAGCTTCCGTGGACGAGCACCTGGCGGCGGCCAACGAATCGTTCTTCTCGCGCAAGTATGGCCTGCCGATTTTCCTCGCGGTTTCCATCGGCATGTTCAACCAGCTTTCGGGCATCAACGCCATCCTTTATTACCTCAACGACATCTTCGCCAAGGCCGGCTTCACCAAGGTATCGGGCGATCTGCAGGCCGTCGCGGTGGGCGCCACCAACCTGCTGTTCACCATGCTGGCCATGAGCCTGATCGACCGCATCGGCCGCAAGACGCTGCTGCTCATCGGCGCGCTGGGCACCGCCGTGGCGCTGGCCGGAGTGGCCGCTATTCTCTTCGCCGGCACGCATCAGGACTTGCTCGTCTGGTGCCTGGTAGCTTTCATCGCGTTCTTCGCGTTTTCGCAAGGCGCGGTGATCTGGGTGTACCTGAGCGAGGTCTTCCCTACTCGCGTCCGCGCCAAGGGCCAGAGCCTGGGAAGCTTTACGCACTGGATCATGAACGCTCTCATCTCCGGCGTCTTTCCGGTGCTGGCGGCGCGGTCCGGCGGCGTTCCATTTGTCTTCTTCGCGGCGATGATGGTGGTGCAATTCTTCGTAGTGCTGGCGGTGTACCCGGAGACCAAAGGCCATTCGCTGGAAGAAATGCAGCGCAAACTCGGGATCAGCTGATGATTGTGGGGGTGGATATCGGGGCCACCAAAGTGGCCGCAGCGCTGGTGACCGCCGAAGGTGAGATCGGCCAGAAGACGCGCGTGCCCATGATCTCCACGGGCGACGCGGCCACCGGATTCGCCGCCGTAAAGGAGGCCATCGCGGCGATTTACTCGGCCGCTCCCCCAGGCGCGGTGACGGGCATCGGGATCTGCTCGCCCGGGCCGCTCGATCCCGTAACCGGGGTGGTGCTCAACCCGCCGAACCTGCCGTGCTGGCGCAATTTTCCTTTGGCCGCCGAGACCGAAGCTGCTTTCGGAATTCCCGCGCGCGTGGATAACGACGGCAATGCCGCGGGACTGGCGGAAGCCCTCTGGGGCGCCGGCGCCGGCTATCGCAACGTCTTTTATGCCACGCTCGGCACGGGAATCGGCGCGGGGATTGTCTTCGACCGCAAGATTTACCACGGCCGCACCGGCGGCGCCGCCGAGGGCGGCCACGTGTCGATCGACTATAAAGGTCCACGCTGCGCCTGCGGCAAACGCGGGTGTATTGAAGCGCTGGCTTCGGGGCCGCGGATCGCCGCGCGTGCGCGGGAAAAACTGTCGGCTGGCGCGGAATCGCGTATCCTGTCGCACGCGGGAAGCCTGGAGCA
>CAZARO010000390.1:0-5660 GCA_964487165.1 uncultured Solibacteraceae bacterium
TGACTCGTTTGGCAGGACGACAAATCGAGGAACAATCGTCTCTCCGGGAACCTGTGTTATCTTAGTCACGCCATCTTTAGAGCAATTCGCGCACCAAACCAAAAACCTATCGAAATCAGGCATTCATGCGGTGCGAGGCGCAATTTGTGTACGAAAAGTTGTCACGCCCGTGTCAAGTCTGTGTACCGCAGCCGAACGGGACTGTATCGTTCTAGCGCAGGTTGGTCGATGGTATAGTAGGCCTTTGTGACGCCGCAAGCTGAGTCCATCCTCGAACTGTTCCGTTCCACGGGCGCTTATCTGCAGGGCCACTTTCGCCTCACCAGCGGCCTGCACAGCTCGGAATATCTGCAATCCGCGTTGGTGCTGCAACATCCCGCGGCGGCAGAAAAGCTCGGCCGCCTGCTGGCCGAGGCCATCCGCAAAATAACTCCCGCCCACATCGCGGCGGTGGTGTCGCCGGCGCTCGGCGGGCTCATCATCGGGCACGAAGTGGCGCGAGCGTTGGGCGCGCGCTTTCTCTTTCTGGAACGGCCGGCCGGCAGTACCGAGATGCAGCTGCGCCGCGGCTTCACCGTTGGGCGGGGCGAAACTGTGGCGGTGGTGGAAGACGTCATCACCACCGGCGGCACCACCCGCGACGTGGTAGACGTGCTGCGCGCCGCCGGCGCCAACGTGGTGGCGGCGGGTTCCATTATCGATCGCAGCGGTGGCCAGGCCGACGTCGGTGTGCCGCGCGTGGCGCTGGTCACGATGCATGTCGCGGCCCATTATCCCGACGCATGCCCCATGTGCCGCCAGGGCGTTCCGGTGGTAAAGCCGGGCTCCCGCCCCGTGTGATGCGCCGCATTCGAATCCGGCTGGCATACGACGGTACCGGGTTTCACGGATGGCAGGTCCAGCCCAACCTGCCCACCATCCAGGGCAGCGTTGAAGCAATTCTCTCGGCCATCGAGGAAGCGCCGGTATCGGTGGCCGGCTCCGGCCGTACCGATGCCGGGGTTCACGCCCTCAGCCAGGTGGCGGCGTTCGATCTGGCCAACCCCATCCCGCCCGAGAATCTGCGCCGCGCCATGAACCGTCTGCTACCGCACTCCATCCGCGTGCTGGCGGTGGACGAAGTTCGCGCCGATTTCCATCCGCGCTTCGACGCCCGTGCCAAAACATACGAATATCGCATCGTGCGCGGCGAAGTTTGCAGCCCCTTCGAGTGGCCTTACGTGCTGCACCACCCTTACCCGCTCGACGAAGACCGCATGTCGGCACTGGCGCGCGCTTTCGAGGGGGAGCACGATTTCTCCGCCTACGCCGCCGCGGACGAGCGCGATGCCGAGGGCCATTCGAAAGTCCGCCGCGTCTTTTCTTCGCTGCTGGAGCGTGCTCCCGGGCGCCTCACTTACCGCATCCGCGGCAGCGGGTTCCTCAAGCACATGGTCCGCAACGTGGTGGGCACGCTCATCGAAGCCGGCAAGGGCAATATCGCCGACTGCGGCGTTCTGCCTGAAAAATGCGGGCCCACGGCGCCCGCCAAAGGCCTGTTTCTGGTAAGCGTAGAGTATGATTGAGCGCCTTCTGGCGACCCTGCGATCCCACGCCAACCCGGCCAACGTGGCAGGCATGGCACGCTACGGCATCAATACCGCGGGAACGCTGGGAGTGCCGGTATACGTGCTGCGCCGCATGGCCAAAGAGGCCGGCCGCGACCACGCCCTGGCGGAACAGCTCTGGAATTCGGGCATCCACGAAGCGCGCATCCTGGCGACCCTGGTCGACGACCCGGTACAGGTCACTGCCCGCCAGATGGATCGCTGGGCGCGCGATTTCGACTCCTGGGACGTCTGCGATCAGGCCTGCCAGAACCTCTTCCGTGACTCGCCGAGGGCTTTTGCGAAAGCCGCGCAGTGGGCGCGGGCGAAGCGCGAGTTCGTGCGGCGCGCCGGGTTTTCGTTGATTGCCGGTCTGGCGGCGAAAGCCCGGGATGCGTCCGACCAGCAATTCGCGGCCTTCCTGCCGCTGATTGCCGAGGCCGCCAGCGACGATCGCAACATGGTCAAGAAAGCCGTCAACTGGGCGCTGCGGAACATCGGCAAGCGCAATCGGCGCCTACACAAGCTGGCGCTGGCTGCGGCCGAGGAGATTCGCCGTCAGGAATCCCGCTCGGCCCGCTGGATCGCCGCGGACGCCCTGCGGGAACTGCGAAATCCCGCGACGATGGCACGGATCAAGGCATAGTGGAGGATTGTAGATCTGCCGCCGGCTGGCAACTGGTGCAAGGCGCGCGATGATCGACCGCTCCCTCGCGGTCGCGGCTCGGTAGGCTCTGGCGCCATTCCGAGCCGCGCGCGCTAAGCTAGCAAGCGGTTCTTCGAACTTTGCAACTCCCTCCGCCCGTCGTCCCTACTTACCAGGCGGAGCGTATTCCGCGCGCGTGCTGACGTGGTCTGCCGTGGGGAAGTCGGCCGGCACCTTCTGCGTGACCTTGCCGGTGGCCGCCCATTCCGTCCCGCGCTGGAATGTCGTAATGAAGCCGACGCAGCTCAGCGCCGCCAGGTCGTGCCCCAGCGTGGTGTGGAAGATCCGGCCCTTGCCGTACGAGAGCACCATTAGCATGGGCTCATCGTGGCCGGTGCCGTGGTTGGCCGGATCGGACCACGCTGTCGCCAGGACCGTCATGTTTTCGCCCGGCCCGCGCATATTGGCGTAAAGCTCGTCCGCCACGTGCATCCATTCCTTGGGAAGGCCCGCGGTGATGGGATGATCGGTCACACGGTCCACCACCTTGAAAGGCAGCCGCGCGCCGTGCATGCCGGCGTTGCCGGGAGCGGTATCTGCCACCAGTTTGCCGTCCTGATAATAGAAATGCGGGCCCGCCTGCTCATTCCGGCCGCGCCATCCGCCCACCCCGACCATCAGATTGAACGCCCTCCAGTGCGGGAACGCGTTGTCGGAGGCGTGCACCGCAACCACCCCTCCTCCGTTGCGGACGTACTGCTCGAAGGAGGACTTCAGACTGTCGGGCCACCGTTCGTCCGGCGCGTCGTAGTTCCAGACCACCACCTGGTACTTACTCCAGTCCGGCTGGAAGGTGGAGAAATCGGCGCCTTTCGGAGGCGCCGTCACCACGTCCACCTGGAAAATGGCGGCGTCGCCCAGCATGCGCTTCAGGTACGGGGTAGTCTCCTGCCACGCATGGTAAGGTCCGCCCGATTCGCCATCGAGGATCATCACGCGCACCGGCGGCGCGGCCCACAGAGGGACCGCGCCGGCCATCGCCGCCGCCAGCAATACGCCCAGCGCGCGGCGCTTCATATCTTCAACTCCCAGCCTTTGCGGGTGAACGGCTTGAGGTACTTATTCGCTTCTTCGCTATTGGTGAAGCGCATGTTCTTCGCGTCCCACATCAGCTTGCCGGGCACGCGCAGGGCGATGGTTCCGAGCGCCAGCCACTCGATGTACTTGCTGCCGACGGCGAATTCCGAGACTCCCGGCGCGCCGCCCTTGCAGGCGCGGATCCAGTCCTGCTGGTGATTCACGCCGCGCTGCAGGATCTGCGGAGGGAGCTTGTAGTCGGCCCAGCGCGATGCCGGCAGCAGCCAGACGCCTTCGCCGCGCGAGGTGGTGGCCATATAGCCCTTGGAACCGACGAACACCGATCCGTTCCCGGGCGCGCGCAACGCCGGATCGCCGCCGGGGATCGGGCCTCTCGGCACGCCCGCGCGTGGACCGGCGCCAGCACCGGCCGGCGGACCGCCGCGCCCTGGTTCCGGCACCGGCTTGCCGTCCGCCGTCAGTTGATCGCCAACCAGCATGGTGCCGTCTCCGGTTTCGAGGAAAGGCCGGCCCTTCTCCGTGGCTAGGTTATCCATAGTGGGAAACAGGCGATCGTTTTCCCCCATTCCGGGAGGATTCTGGAAATCGCCGCGCATGTTCTGGTATGCGTGGATGGTGACGGGAGGCATGTCGGCACGGGCCGGAAACTCGAAGACCGTGTGCGCCCGAATGGGCCAGAGCCACTGGTTCTTGCCCTCCACCTTGACGCATTCCACGCTGATGGGCGACGCCTTGTCGAGGTGCAGCGCGAGGTGCGCCGGACCGAGGCAATGGACCAGCCAGTCGCCCAACGATCCGCCGGTGGAGAAATCCTGGAAGGCCCGCCAGTGGCCGTTGATCAGGGGGTTATAGGCCCTGGTGGCCGCCGGACCGACCCACAGGTCCCAATCGAGCGTATCGGGCACCGGCTTGGCTTCCGGTCCAGTGTCGGGGAGGTTTGGCTGGCCGCCGTAAATGCTGCCCGTGAAGGAGTGCACTTCGCGCACCTCGCCGATTTCGCCGGACCAGAGAATCTCGCACGCCGTTTTGAGCGCTTCGTGATTGAACCCCTGGTTGCCCATCTGGGTGGCGACCTTATATTTGACCGCGGCCTCCGCCAGCAGCCGCGATTCCCATGCCGTGCGCGTCAGCGGCTTCTCGCAGTAGACGTGCTTACCGTGCTGCATCGCCAGCAGCGCGATAGGCGCGTGCAGGTGATCGGGAGTGGCCACCATGACGGCATCGATGTTCTTGCCTTCCTTGTCGAGCATCTTGCGGAAGTCTTTGTAGGTAGTCGCCTTGGGGTACGTCTTGTAAGCCGGGGCGGCGCTGGCGTCGTCCACGTCGCAGAGCGCCACCACGTTTTCCGAGGCCGCGGCTCCGCGCAAAATCGTCGGCCCGCGCGTCCCCAGCCCAATGGCCGCGATGTTCAGTTTTTCATTGAAGGATTTGTATCCCATAGACGGCAGCGAGGGGGTACTGCCGAAGCCCCCGGATGGGACCGCGCCCGCCAGTAGGGATCCATAGAAAAAGTAGCGCCTCGAAAAACGATTCTCGTGCATCCGACTCTCCGATTCCGCCGCCGACTTTAGTTCGGCAGCAAGACCAAAGATGTATCACGCTTCCATGACTGGCGTCTAGCCCATACTCGCGCGCAGGTGTGCGAGGAGCGAGTCTGTGGGGCAGGATGGTAGCCTGCGGCCGAGTGGCACTCGGCCTCCCGATGCGAGAATCAGCCCGACCTCCGCACAAGCCTGGGCGCGAAAGAGGCTGGCTGGCAACCCGGCGCAGGATACCATCCTGCCGGGGCATGGCCCGGTGCGGGCCACCTAAAGATCATGAAAACCCTCGTGGGGCAGGCAATCGTGCCTGCAGGCCGGCTTTCCAGCCGGCCCGGCCGCCTGAAAGGCGGCCTGCAGCCAGGATTGGCTGCCCCACGGAGCACCCACAGCAGGTTTTCGACCGTGCCCCACATAGTGCCGGCTGTTCCACGCTCAACTCATATACCATCCGCCATTCACGTTGATGGTTTGGCCGGTGATGTACCCGTTGGTAACCAGCATCACCGCCACATCCGCCACTTCGGCGACGGCGCCGAAGCGCCCTATGGGAATGCGCTCCGGCCGCGCGTTCAGGTTCGATGTCACCATTTCCGTCTCCACCAGCGCCGGCGCGATGGAGTTCGCGGTGATTCCCTCTTTCGCGAACCGCTGCGCATAGAAGTGCGTCAGCCCAAGCATGCCAGCCTTCGACGCGGCGTAATGCGGACCCACCACCCCGCCCACCTGCGCCGCCACGGAAGATAGATTCACGATGCGGCCCCACTGGCGCGCGCGCATGCCCGGCAGCAC
>CAZARO010000391.1:0-5643 GCA_964487165.1 uncultured Solibacteraceae bacterium
TATCTACGCCAACGATCAGTGGCGCCTCACGCCGCGCATCTCCCTGACCATCGGTCTGCGCTGGGATTATCAGGCGCCCACCACCGAACTCTACGGCCGCCTGGCCACTATCGATCTTCCCGGCAATTTCCAGGTGCCGGACTCCATTCCGACATCGGCACTGCCGGTGGTCGCCGGCCAGACCGGCGCGGTGACCGGCATTCATTACAACAACTCCATGCTGAATGGCCAAAAGACCGATATCTCACCGCGCATTGGCATGGCTTATAAGCCTTGGGCCAAACACTCCACGGTATTTCGCGGCGGCGTCGGCATGTACTATGTGCCGTCGGTCTATTCGAGCCTGGTCGGACAGTTGGACGCGCAGACGCCCTTCGCCACGGCGTTCAATATCCCGAACGCCTGCAACGCGACCATTCAGAATGCGTTCAATCTGCCGTACCTGCAATCGGCCGGCTGCCTCACCGGAATCGGCACCACGACCACCAACGCCATCAACCCCGATTTCCGCGTGGGATACACCACTAACTGGCAGTTCTACGTACAGCAGAACCTGATTGCGAACACCATCGCCACGGTGACATATTTCGGAGCTAAGGGCACGGCCCTCACTCAGCAGCTGTACCCCAACACTTTGCCCGTGACATCCAGCCAGAAGAACAGTTACATCCCACCCTGCACGCCGGGCTTCTACTGCCCCGTCGGGTATCTTTACGAAACTTCCAACGGGAACAGCATCGACAACGGCATCCAGCTGCAGTTGCAGCGCCGCCTGCGGTCCGGACTGGGCGGCAACGTCACTTACACTCTCAACCATGCCATCGACGATGCGCCCAGTGGTAACGCCACGCAGAACTGGCAGGATCTGGCCGCCGAACGGGCCCGCAGCGCTGGCATTCGCGCGCAGACCTTGAACGTGCAACTGCAGTATTCCACCGGTGTCAGCGCCCGCGGCGGCGGCCTGGTGAGCGGCTGGCAGGGCGTGCTCTTCCGCGATTGGACGGTCATGCCCGGCGTGGTGGTGGCTAGCGGCGCGCCGATCACTATTGACGCTTCCGAACTCACCCTCGGCGGGGCGCCCAATGGCAATATTCGCGTCGACTACCTCGGCGGACCGTCCTACATTGGCGGGCGGCTGAACCCCGCGGCTTTCGCGGCGCCTCCAACGGGTGCCTATGGCAACCTGGGCCGCGATTCCCTGACCGGCCCCATGCTGTTCTCAACTTCGCTCAACGCTCTGCGCACGTTCCGCCTGGGCGACCGCAAGAACCTGACTTTCAGCGTGAACGTGACTAACCCCATCAATCACCCCACGGTTTCCACGTGGAACCTGAACTTCTCGCCCGCCAACACGCAGTTCGGAATACCGTCGAACTACTCGAACATGCGCCAGATCGCCGCCAATGTGAGGTTTAACTTCTAATGCGAGCCACACTTATCGTCATCCTAGCCGCTCTGCTGATCGCTTCGGCGCAGCAAGCCACCAAGACCACGCCGGCGGCCTCGCAGAACAAGGCCGCCCCCGCGAAACAGGACGCCACTAAGGGCGCTCAAAAGAAGACCTTCACCTTTTCGGACACGGTGCAACTGGTGGTGATCGACGTCTTCGCGAAAGACAAGAACGGCAACCCCATCGAGGGATTGAAGCCCGAAGATTTCGCCGTCTCGGAAGACGGCAAGCCGCAGAAGATCACTACGTTCCAATATCAGCAACTGAAGAATGAGCCGATCGCCGCGGACGAGGCGCCCTCCGCCGCGCCCTCGCTAACCACGCGCGGTCCGGTGTTGGGCGAGGCTAAGAAGCCCGATGCCGGGGAAGCAGTCAAGTCGGTGACTGCCAGCCAGATCACTCCGGCCAAGGCGGGGGAAGCGAAGTACAAAGACCGGCGCCTGATGGTCCTGTTTTTCGACATGACTTCCATGCCGATCAACGACCAGATTCGCGCCCAGGATTCCGCCGTCAAGTTCATCAAGACGCAGATCACGCCGTCGGACCTGGTAGCCATAATGACGTTCTCCTCGGACGTGAAGGTAGTGGAAGACTTCACCGACGACCGCGACAAGCTTATTAAAGACGTGAAGGGAATCACCGTGGGAGAGGGCCAGGGCTTCGACATTACCGACACCAGCGATGCCGCCTCCGACACCGGTGCGGCTTTCACGGCGGACGATTCCGAATTCAACATCTTCAACACCGACCGCCAGTTATCGGCGCTCGAGACGGCGGCCAAGATGCTAGGTGCGCTGCCCGAAAAGAAGGCCCTGGTCTACTTCGCCAGCGGCATGACGCGCGACAGCAACGGCAACAACCAGGCGCAGTTGACCGCCACGGTGAACGCCGCCGTGAAGGCCAATGTGGCGTTCTACCCCATCGACGCCCGCGGCCTGGTGGCGTCCGCTCCCCTCGGCAACGCCACCAAGGGCTCTTCCAGCGCCTCCACCGTCCGTACCGGCGGCGCACAGATGCAGGCCCAGGCCACCTTCCAGGGCCAGCAGGAAACCCTCACCACCCTGGCCGGCGATACCGGCGGCAAGGCGCTGCTCGACGAGAACGACCTCTCGGTCGGTATCGTGCAGGCGCAGCGGGATATTTCCAGCTATTACATCATTGGCTACAACAGCGGTAACACCAACCTGGACGGCCACTACCGCAAGATAGACCTCAAGATTAAGAAAGACCTCGCCGCCAAACTCGATTACCGCCGCGGGTACTTTGCCAGTAAGAACTGGGGTAAGTTCGACACCGACGATAAGGAACGGCAACTTACTGAAGCGCTCATGATGGGCGACCCCATGACGGATATCGACGTACGCGCGGAGATCGACTACTTCCGGCTGGGGCGCGACAGTTACTTCGTTCCCGTGGAAGTCAAGATTCCGGGCAGCGATCTGGAGATGGCGAAGCACGGCAACGCCGAAAGAACGCGCCTGGATTTCATCGGCGTGGTGAAAGACGCCAAGGGTGAGGTGGCCGGCGGAGGCAACGTCCGCGACTATGTCGACCTGCAACTGAAGGGCGATAAGGCCGCGGAAATCACCAAACACCCGGTAGCTTACGACACCGGTTTTACCTTAAAGCCCGGAGCATATTCGTTGAAATTCCTGGTTCGCGAGAACGAGACCGGTAAGATCGGCACCTTCGAGCAGAAGTTCGTGATTCCCAACCTGACTACCGACCAGCCGATGCTCCCCACCAGCTCGGTGATCCTGAGTAATCAGATTCAGCCCATGACGGAAGCTCTCTACTCGGCGGAGAAGGACAAGAAGCTGCTGGATGAGAATCCGCTGGTGCAGAACAAAGAGAAGCTTATTCCCAGCGTGACGCGCGTCTTCAAGAAGAATCAGGAGATGTACGTGTACGTGGAGGTCTATGAACCGCTGGCCACCACCACCCAACCAGTGGTCGCGGCAGTGAGCTTTTTCCGCGGCAAGATCAAAGCTTTCGAGACCGAGCCGCTGATCGTCAAGGACGGTCTGAATGCTAAGTCAAAGGCGGTTCCGGTGCGTTTCGCCGTGCCGCTGAGCCGGCTGAATCCCGGCAAGTACACTTGCCAGGTCACCTTGCTCGACCCGGCCGCGCACAAGCCCAGCTATACGCGAGCGGATATTTTTGTGACGCCGTAGGGGCGGCGCGGGCCGCGCGCTGTCAGTTCTCGGCTTCGGCCCGATCGCCGCGCAGGGCGCGGATTAGGCGAGTCTGAAACTCGTGGCAAGACACTTCACTACAGAGACACAGAGACACAGAGAAACCGTAAGAATGGGCTCATCGGCCAGGACCGAGGCCCTCGTCTTCCCATAATTCTGAGATCACAGAGGTGGGAGGACACAGAGAAGAACTGGTGGGGCCTGAACTTTCTCGGGGTGAAAGCTGATAGTTGAGCAGCGCGGCTGTGCGGCGCCGTGGACTTTGGAGATTTCCGATAGCGATGCTGGCAGCGGGTGCGGCTGTGAGGTTCACTGCCCCTCGGCGCCAGCTTTTATTCTGTCTCCTGACTCCTGTCTCCTGACTTCCATGTCCCGCAGGAACGTCGCGGGCTAAGCACGCGTTAGCACGGTCGCGCCGCGCTATACTGGCATTTCCCATGCTAAGAGTCCGTTTCGCGCCTTCCCCCACTGGTTTTCTGCACATCGGAAGCGCGCGCACCTTCATCTTCAACTGGTTGTACGCCCGTCACCACGGCGGCACCATGATCCTGCGCATCGACGATACCGACGCGGGGCGCAACACCGAAGTCTCCCTCAACTCCATCTTCGACGGATTGCGCTGGCTCGACCTGGGGTGGGACGAAGAGTACAAGCAGTCCGAACGCCTGGCGCTGCATAGCGAGTTGGCCCAGGCGATCTTCCAAAAGGGCCTGGCCTACCGCGATTTCACGCCCGCGCAGGCCACCGAAGGCGAGAAATCGGGCGCGCAGGGGACGTGGCTCTTTAACTCCGGAATGCGCGACATGCCCCGCGAAGAGAGCGACCGCCGCGCCGCCGCCGGCGAACCGTTCGCGCTGCGCTTCCGTGTGCCCCGCGACCGCGAGCATCAGGTTCGCTTTTCCGACGCCGTCTACGGCGAACAGGCGAAATCCACCGCCGATATCGAAGACTTCGCGCTCCTGCGCAGCGACGGCATGCCGACTTACCACCTGGCATCCTGTGCCGACGATGCCGACCTGCGCATCAGCCACATCATCCGCGGGCAGGACCACATCACCAACACTTTCAAACACGTGCTGATCTTCGAGGCCGCCGGCGCCACACCGCCGCAATTCGCGCATCTGCCGCTGCTGGTGGCGCCCGATGGCACCAAGCTTTCCAAGCGTCGGCACGGGCCGGTGGTGAGCGTCACCACCTACCGCGACGCCGGCTTCCTGGCCGACGCGTTCGCCAATTTCATCGTGCTGCTGGGCTGGTCGCCAAAGAACGATCGCGAGCAGATGACGCGCCAGGAACTGGTGGAAGCGTTCTCGCTGGAAGGCGTCAACCGGTCGAACGCGGTGGTCAATTTCACAGACGAAGACCCGTTCGATCCCAAGGCCGTGTGGCTCAACGCCGAGCATATTCGCACCATGCCGGTGGCGGACCTCGCCGCCCGCCTGTTGCCGGTAGTCGAACGCGCGGGAATCGCTATCGGCGCGGCCAAAATGGCGCACATCACTCCCCTCATCCGCGAACGCATCAAGTTGCTCAACGACGTCCTCACGGTGGCCGACTTTTTCTTCGCGGACACTCTCGCGCCCTACGATAGCGCCGAGTTGATCCCCAAGAAAGGCGATGCCGCCATGGCGCTGCGGGTGCTCGAAAAAGCGCGCGGCGTGCTGGCCGGCGCGGAGTTTTCGCACGACGGCCTGGAGGCCGCGCTGCGTGCCGCGGCGGCCGATCTCGCGCTCAAAGCCGGCCAGATGTTTGAGCCCGTCCGCGTGGCGGTCTGCGGCCGCAAGACGGCGCCGCCGCTCTTTGGCACACTGGAAGTATTGGGCCGCGATGTTTGCCTGGCGCGCATCGCGGACGCCATCGGAAAGCTGAAGACTTTATGAACCCGTCTATCCCCGGGGAGCCGCCGGAAGCACCGGCGAGCACGCCCTCGAATTTCATCCGTGATATCGTCATCGACGATTTGAAGACCGGCAAGTTCGGAGGCCGCGTACACACGCG
>CAZARO010000392.1:0-5638 GCA_964487165.1 uncultured Solibacteraceae bacterium
CTCATGCTCACTATCTTCTCTCGGGTCTCGACCGGAGCGCATTTCGCGCCCCGAATCGGCTATAATCGACGCGCCAGATGATTCACTCTCGCGCCGGCGTGATCGCTCTCTCGTTGACTGCAGCGGTCGTGCTGGGCCTGCTGTGGGCCAGCCCGAGTGTGCGTGAACGAACCGCACCGCGGCTCTCCCTCGCGCCCGCCGAACTGCCCGCGGACGGCTACGCCATCGCGACCCTCACCATCGAGACCGCGAGCGAGCAAACCCCGCGCGTTTCTTTTTCCGACAACCCCCATACCGCGACCGTCGCACAGATGACGCGCACCGCCGGCGGATGGCAGGCCAGCCTGCGCGCCGGCGTCTGGCCCGCCCGCACCACCGTGCGCGCGGAGTTGCCCGGTGCCGCACCCGCCACCGTCGCGCTGGTCACCAAACTCGTGACTGCCGACTCCGAGGGCGACGGCACCCCCGATTTCCTCCGCCTCGATGACCCGCGCGACCAGGCCGCCTTCCGCCGCTGGTTCACTTTCCTGGCCGAGGCACAGTATTTCCAGCAGCCCGCGTCGCGCCCAACCGAAATCGTGGATTGCGCCGCGCTCATCCGCTACGCCTACCGCGAGGCTCTGCGCGCGCATACCGGAAACTGGGCCGCCGAAGCTCACCTGCCGCTGGTTCCGCCGTTCGAACCGGTGGAACGCTATCAATATCCCTTCACGCCATTGGGTTCGTTTCTTTTCCGCGTGCGCGAGGGAAGTTTCCGGCCCTCCGACCTGGACGATGGCGCCTTCGCGCAGTTCGCCGATGCCCAAACGCTGGAGCGCCTCAATACCCACTTCGTGAGCCGCGACGTGGCGCGCGCCCTGCCCGGCGACCTGCTCTTTTTCCGACACGACTCCGGTGACATGCCCTTCCACAGCATGATCTACCTGGGCGAAAGCCCCATTTCGAAAGACGGCGCGCGCTACGTGGTCTACCACACCGGCCCCGATGGCTCCGACCCCGGCGAGATCCGCCGCCTGCGCTTGCCCGAACTGCTGCGATTCCCGGAGCCGCAGTGGAGGCCGATCGGACCCAATCGTAATTTTCTAGGAGTGTTCCGCTGGAACATCCTGAGGGAGACATCATGAAACGGAATTCGCTGGCGCGCCTGCTGCTCCTGCTCGCCGTGGCGGCGGCCGGCCTGGGCCAATCGGAAGACGAACCATATTTCTCGCTGCGCAGCAGCCGCACATTCGGGTCCAATGGCGAGCCTAGCATCGCGCTTACCGCGTCGAACGTCGACTCGCTCGATTTCCGCGTCTATCGCATCAACGACCCCATCGCGTTCTTCCAGCAACTGGAAGACCCGCACCAGTTCGGGGGAAATGCGCCCCGCCCGCCGCACGAACCTTCGTTCCTGGAGATGATTCACGAGTGGAAAGCCGACCTGCGCGCGACCATCCGCCGCTCGGTGCGCACGCAGTTCACGGAGTCGCCCGCGCCGCATTTCCAGAATCTGCTCCACGGGCGCAAGAACGCCGGCAACCAGGCGCACTATCCCGAATCGCCGGTGTTGAATCCGCAGCAACTGGTGCTCTCGTTCGCCCACAAGGTGCAGAGCCAGCAACGATGGGGCAACGAAAACGTCGATCTCGATCTCAAGCAGCGCGGCGTCTATCTTGTCGAGGCCGTCAATAAGGACCTGCGGGCGTACACCATCCTGGTCGTCTCCGATCTGGTGATGACCGTGAAGACCGGCGACAAGGGCATGGTGGCATTCGTCTGCGACCGCAACACCGGCGAACCGGTGCGCGGCGCGCAGATCTACTCCCTGACGCGCGACCAGCGCCTGAGCCAGCTCGCCACCGATGACGACGGCATCGCGCGCCTCAAATCCCCCGGCACGCATACCGACGACTTGCGCATTGTGGCCCGCACCGAAGGCGATTGCACCGTCAACGCGCTCAACAGCCGCACCGACAACGGCGGCAATTGGGAAGGCTACATCTATACCGACCGGCCCGTTTATCGCCCCGGCCACACCATGCATTTCCGCGCCATTCTGCGTATCCGCGACGTCGGTGGCTACGATGTTCCGGCGGCGAAACCGCTCTCGGTGGAGATTCAGGACCCGGAACAGAAGCCGGTCTATCGAAAGACCCTCACCACCAACGCGAACGGTACGCTGCACGACGAATTCACCCTCCCTGCCGGGTCCGCGCTGGGCAGTTACTCCATCCTGGTCCACACCGGCGGCGAATCCAACATGGAGGGCAGCTTCGACGTGGAAGAGTACAAGAAGCCGGAATACGAAGTCCGCGTTACGCCGGCGAAGTTCCGCCTCCTCCAGGGCGACACCGCACAGGCCACCATCGAAGCGCGGTACTATTTCGGCGAGCCGGTGAGCGGCGCCAAAGTGAAGTATTCGGTCTATCGCACACGCTACTGGTTCCCGCTTTTTTACGACCCCGATGACGATAGCGCGCAATTCGGCGACACCGGCGGCGGCGATTCCGACAACTCCGGCGGCGACCAGATTTCCGACCAGGAAGGCAAGCTCGATTCCGACGGCCGGCTCACCATCAGCTTCCCTACCCCCGTTTCCGACCGCAAGTTCGACTACCGCTACCGCATCGATGCGCACGTCACCGACGATGCCAATCGCGACATCATGGGACACGGCGGGGTGCTGGCCACTTACGGCAGTTTCGTGCTGAACGTGACCCCCGACCGGTACTTCTACACTGCCGGCAGCACCGCCACCTTCACCGTGGAAGCGCGCGATTACGACAACAAACCGGTGAATGCGCGCGTGCATGTGGAGTTGCTCCCGTACGACCGGCGGGAGCGCTCCTTCGGCGAAGCGAAAGGCAGCACGGACACCGACACCGGCGCCGACGGCACCGCCAAAGTGCAACTGACCATTCCCGCCGCGGCTACCTATCGGGTGCGCATCACCGCGCGCACTCCCGAAGGCCGCGAGGTGGAAGATGCCGCCTCCGTGTGGACGGCCGGCGGCGGCTTCGAAGATTTCTACGGCGACACGGCGCGGAAAACTCTGCAGATCGTTCTCGATAAGAAGACGTACCGTGCCGGCGAGACCGCGCAGGTGCTGATCATGGCCGGCAAGCCCAACACGCCGGTCTACGTCAGCATGGAGGGCCGCGACCTGATCTCTTACAAGCTGATCCGCTCGCAGGATGCTACCGCCGTTTTCGAGGTTCCCATCACCGCCGCAAGCGAGCCCGGCGTCTTCGTCTCCGCGCAATTCCTGCGCGGCGGGAACCTGTATCGCGGCTCCAAATATATCAAGGTGCCGCCGGTGGATCACCAGATGAACGTCAGCATCTCCACCGACAAGCCGCAATATCAGCCCGGGCAATCGGCGCAATACAGCATCAGCGCCACCGCGGCCGATGGCCAGCCGGTGCCGCAGGCCGAATTCAGCCTGGGGGTGGTGGATGAGGCTATCTATGCCATCCGGCCGGACACCATGCAGGATCCGCTGGGCTACTTTTTCTCCCACGAATGGAACCGCGTGGAGAGCCAGGACTCGCTCGATTATTTCTTCGACGGCGAGGCCGGCAAGCGCCGCATGCAACTGGCGCGGCTGCGTCCAGCTTCAAAGCTGGCGCAGCTCAAGCCCGAGCGGCTGGTGCAGCCCAAGGTCCGCAAGGCCTTCCCCGATACCGCCTTCTGGGCCGCCGACGTGACCACCGATAGATCCGGCCACGCGCAGGCGAAGGTCGATTTCCCCGATTCGCTCACCACCTGGCGCGCTACCGCCCGCGGCGTCACGCACGACACCAAGTTGGGCGCCGCGACCCTCAAGACCATCGTGCGCAAGAACCTGATTATCCGGCTCGCCGTACCGCGCTTCTTCGTGCAGGGCGACGAAGTCACCGTCTCCGCGCTGGTCCATAACTACCTCACCAACCCCAAGAACGTGCGGATTTCGCTGGACCTCAAGGGGCTCGACGTGCTCGACGGCGCCACCAAGGACGTGGAAGTGCTGAGCCGCAGTGAAGTGAAGGTGGACTGGCGCGTGCGCGCGCAGCAGGTTCGCAGCGCCACGCTTACCGGCAAGGCGCTCACCGACCAAGAGTCTGACGCCATGGAGCTCGAACTCCCCGTGAATGTGCCCGGCGTGAAGCTGTCGGACCCGCGCGGCGGAACGCTCTCCGCCGGAGCTTCGGCGGCATACGACCTCACGTTTCCCGCGAGAGTCGCGCCCGGCTCGCGAAGCCTGGCGATCCAACTGTCGCCTTCCATCGCCGGCTCGCTCTTCCGCGCGCTGGAGTATCTCACCTCGTTCCCGTATGGCTGCGTGGAGCAGACCATGTCGAGCTTCCTGCCGAACATCATCGTCACCGCGTCGGTTCGCGACCTGGGGCTGAAAACCAATCTCGACCCCGCCGCCACGCAGGAGAAGATTCGCGCCGGCCTCGACCGTCTCTACAGCTTTCAGCACGAGGATGGCGGCTGGGGCTGGTGGCAGACCGACGAGAGCCATCCTTTTATGACCGCGTACGTGGTGGCCGGGCTGGCGCAGGCGCAAGCCGCGGGCGTCGAAATCAAGCCGGATGCCATGGCTCGCGGCGCCGCCTGGGTGGCCGCGGAGTTCGTCAAAGATCCCAAGCTGGCCGCCGATCTGCGCGCCTACATGCAATATTCGCTGGTGCTGGCCGGACGCCCCGATACCAAGGGGCTCGACCAGGTGTACGCGCAGCACGTCAAACTCTCGCCTTACGGGTACGCCATCCTCGGTCTGGCGATGGAACTGGCCAAAGACGCGCGCGCCGCGGCCATCGCCGAAGCGTTGGAATCGTCCGCCACGCAGGACGGCCAGCAGGCCTGGTGGGCCGCCACGCGCGACGAGATGCTGGATTTCTCCGAGGACGTGACTCCCGAGGCTACCGCGTACGTGGTGAAGCTTCTGTCGCACCAGCGGGCGGCGAGTCCTCTGCTGCCCAAGGCGGCGCTGTGGCTGATGAATCATCGCAACGAGGGCTACTGGTGGTCCTCCACCAAGCAGACCGCGATGGTGATCTACGGGCTCACCGATTACCTGAAGGCTTCGAACGAGCTGAAGCCCAATCTCACCGCCACGGTCTACGTCAACGAGAAGCCCGCCGTGACGCGCAAGTTCGACCAGGCCACCGGCATCGCCGCGCCCGACCTGGTGCTGGACGAAAGCCAGCTGGCGGCGGGCGTGAATCACGTGCGTGTAACTATGCAGGGCACGGGCCGCCTCTACTATTCCACCCGCGCCGAGTATTACTCCACCGAAGACAAGCTGCAGAAAGCCGGCACCGTCTCGCTCAATATTCTGCGCGATTACTTCAAACTGGTGCCCGAGAAATCCGGCGACAAGATTGTCTATGACACCGTGCCGCTGAACGGTGCGGTGTCGCAGGGCGATATAGTCGCCGTGCGGTTGACGGTCACCGGCTCGGAGTGGCGATACCTGCTGGCGGAAGATCCCATTCCCGCCGGCACGGAATTCATCGAACGCGACGACAGCTATGAGCTGAAGAGCCGGCCGCCGTGGTGGGAATATTATTTCACCCGCCGCGAACTGCACGACGATCGCATGGCCATTTTCGAGACCTTCTTCCCGCAGGGCCAGCAGCAGTATTTCTATCTGCTGAAGGTAGTGAAT
>CAZARO010000393.1:0-5634 GCA_964487165.1 uncultured Solibacteraceae bacterium
GCCGCGACTTCGCTGCTGTGGTTTTGATGAATAGCTATCCGCTCGTATTTCCTTTTATCGAGGTCCTGGGCGAGCATGTCCTGGCTCGCCTCTCCGGAAAGCCGGCTTTATCTCTCAACCCGGTTTCGGTCCCGCCCGCCGGCCCCATCCGTTCCTTCTTCGCCTACTGGATCACGATGCTGGCGGCGGGCGTCTTCATCTTCTGCTGCGTGCTCGCCCTGCAGGGCTTCGCCGCGCTGTTGCTCCCCCGGCGATGGTCGCTGCGCGCCTCCGCATTCCTGCAACTCGCGGTCTTCTGCCTCCTGGTGACCGGCTATTTCCTGCAGCAATCTCCGGTCACCGTGCTGTGGACCGGTTCGCGGCAGCCCTGGCTCTCCTGGATTCCGTCGTATTGGTTCGTGGGCATGTACCAGCAGTTGAGCGGCTCGCTGCACCCGGCGCTCGAGCCGTTCGCGCGGCGCGCGTGGATCGGTCTAGCCGTTGCTGTTTGCTCGACGGCCCTGGCCTATGCGGCTTCGTATTTCCGTGCACTGCGCAAGATCGTCGAGGAGCCAGATATCTCCCCCGGCTTCCGCAGCGGTTGGCTGCCGCGTTTCGGGGGCTCACTCGAGACCGCCCTGGTGCAGTTCAGCATTCGCAGCCTGCTCCGCAGCCGGCAGCACCGCATGATCTTCGCTTTCTACGTGGGCGTCGGCCTCGCCTTCGCGATCTTTTTTGTAAATGCGCCCCCGGAGATCACGGGTCCGGGCGAGGGCGGCCCCTGGGATCCGCTATCCATCCCACTGCTCGCCTCCACCATCATGCTGATGGGATTCTGGGTGGTAGGTGCACGCGTGGCCTTTTCCCTGCCGCTGGACCTGGGCGCCAATTGGATTTTCCGCTGCACGCCGTTCCGCGCGGGGCGACGGTGTCTCAACGCCCGCCGCCGCGCCCTTATCGCGCTATCCGTGGCGCCCGCACTGGCGGTCTCGGCAGCGGTGCTCTTGCCGCTTTGGCCGTGGAGGCAGGCCGCCGCGCATCTCGCGGTTCTCGCTTTGTTCGGCATCGTCCTGGCAGAGTTCTCTTTCAGCGGTACGCAGAAGATCCCGTTCACCTGTTCCTATCTGCCCGGAAAATCGAATATCCATGTCACTTTCTGGCTCTGGATTTTCCTCATCTTCCTGGGAGTAGTCGGGGCCGCGGTGAACGAGCGTAAAGCGTTCGCGAGCCCCGCCGCTACCGCTGCCCTTTTAGGCGGCCTCGGAATCGTTGCCGCTTTCTGCGTTCTCCGCAACAACCGGCTGGCCGCCCCCAGCGACGTCGAACTCCGCTTCGAGGAGGTACCGCCGGACCAATTGCTTACCCTCGACTTGTCCTAAAACTTTCCAGCGCGTCTACCGCTGGGGCGTAAGGTATCCCACGGTGCTCGAGGTCCGCAGCACCGCCAGCCGCATCCACCACCCCACGCCGCTGTGCTCTTTGCGCGAGGCGGCCAGCTCCTCCAACCGCTCCTGGGCACCGTATGCTTCCGGTCCCATGCGCTCCAGCAGGGCGGCGGCGCGCTCCAACCCTCCGCTGAACCATTCCGGCGAATCCACGTAGAAGTCGAACAGCTCGAGCAGGTACTTACCGTTCCGCGGATCGAGCCTGACAGCATATTCGAGATTGCGCTGCGCCTTGCGCGCATTCTTCTTGGCCGATAGCGGCCCCGATATCTCAGCCAACCGGGCATACGTTTTGCCCAACCAGTAACGCAGCTCCGCGTCCTCGGGCTGTTCCGCCACGCTGTTCTCGAAGGCGTGCGCGGCCTCTTTGAACTCGCACGCCAGGAAGTGAAACCGCCCGTCTTCCGCCCACTGCGAAGCAACGCCGGTGCTTCCCGCGCCCCACGCAGCCCCACCCAAGGCCGCGCTCACCGCCAAAACCGATATCCACTTCCGCACTTCAGCCTCCTCGTTTTCCCCGCTGCGGACCGGTAGTGCATGTCGATATCCAGTGCTAAAGGCCGTGTTTTCAGGCGCCGCGGATGCTTCGCTCTGTCACCTGTCCGGGCAAATGACGGGATTTGGGCACGCTCTACCGCGCCAGCCGCAACGGATGGACGGTGGTGCCCGAGGTGGTGAACTCGAATCGCAGGAGCCAGTCGCTGGGGGCGGCGGCGAAGTCCCATTGGCGCACGGCTTCCAGCGCCAGTTTGGCGAAGTACCGGCTGTTCTGCGATTCCACCCTGGCATCCGCCACGTGGCCGGCCGAGTCCACGGTGGCCCGCACCTGGATCTTTACCATGCCGTGAATGGTCCTGCGAGCGAAGTCCGGCACGTCCGGCATCACTTGGTGGACCACCTGCCCGGAAGCGGCTTCCATCGAGCGCTGGGTTGGGCGTGGCGGGGGCGGTGGGGTGTCCGGCGGGGCCGCAACTGGCGCGGGGGTTTCCGGCTCTTTCGCCTTCACCGGGGCCGGCTCCACGGGCGGTGGCGGTGCCGGTTGAGCGGTAACCACGGAGGGAGCGGGCGTAACCACCGCCGGTTGCACCTGCGCCGAAGCCTCCGGATGCCGCAGCAGCCGCGGCCCGGCAAGAATCCCGACTAATGCCACAGCGGCCGCACCAACCAGCGTCAGATTCAGCCACTTGCGCGAAGTGGCGGGCGCCTCCACGGGAGGCAACTCCACCGCTTTCGGCTCCGGCCGCCCGAACAGCTTCAGGATGTCGGCGCAGGAGGCGCGGCGCCGCGGGTCCGGCCGCAAACACTCGCGCACCATGAGCAGAAATTCGGCCGGCACCGTTTCCGGCAGCACCAGCTCCTGTTTCGGCCCGCTCAACGTGGGCAACTGCTGCGTCAGCGCTTCCACCAGCGTCACCCCGAACGACCACACGTCGCCCACCGGCGAGCAGCCCCGCTCGCGGAACTCCGGCGGGTCGTACGGACCCGGCACGCCGGGAACCAAGCCCGGCTCGCCCACCAGCGAAATGCCATCCACCGAGAGTTTCAGGTCATCCCCCACGGCCATGACGTTGGAAGGCTTCAGATGGCCGTGAACCAGACCTTCGCCATGAATGTACGCCATCGCCTCCAGCAGGGGCTTCAGCATCTCGCGCACTTCATCGGCGGTCAGCGGCCGTTCCGCCAACACCGCGGCCAGGTTCTCCTCGGCATACTCGGTCACCGCGTACCGCAGGGCCAGTTGATTCGCCTGCCATCTGCCGGTGCGCAGCAGGCGGAGCAGATTGGGATGCGACAGTTGCGCCGCGCGCTCCCAGTTGGCCGACGGGTCGGCCTCAGGCGACTCCGCCAGCACCAGTTTGATGGCGGCATTCCGCGGCTCCGGCTCGCCGTATTGGGTGAGATACACGGCGCTGCGCTCGGTGCCCCCCAGGTAGCGCCGCAACGGGAAGCACAGGTCCACCATCTGGCCTTCCCATTGCCTCCAGGGCACCGGCATCATTAAGCTTGCGCCTCCATAATCCCGCTTGAGATGAACCATTGTAGCCCCTTCAGGATCGGGGCGCGACCGTCAGGCTCCGGGCGGGTGCCTAACGGTTTTGAGGATTAGTCGCCAGGAAAGCGCTCCCTTGCGGTCGCGTCTCGGTAAGTTGCTGCAAACGTGCGACAC
Source organism: uncultured Solibacteraceae bacterium (assembly GCA_964487165.1). Classification (GTDB taxonomy): domain Bacteria; phylum Acidobacteriota; class Terriglobia; order Bryobacterales; family Bryobacteraceae; genus PALSA-129. Next base: position 3,592 of record CAZARO010000393.1, read on the forward strand.
CCCTTACTGAGCCGCGACTGCAAAGGAGCGGTTGCGGGGTTTAGTACGAGGGAAGCACCCGCTCCGGGCGGATAGGCCACCGCTCCCATCGGTCGCGGCTGAGTAACCCTTTCCGAATCAGTGTGCGTGTTACCTTAGGCGCTACCGTCAGGCTCCGGGCGGATGAACGCGCACAATGCGGGTGTGACAATTCACACCGGCATCGCGAAACGTGCTGGTGATCAAGGCCGCGACCGCCGGCAGGTTGCGCGTGGCCACGGCCGCCAGCGACGGGCCGGAACCGCTCAGGAACACGCCCAGGACATCGGGATGGCGGAGCGCCAGCAGTTGGTCCAGGCCGGGCACGATGGCGCACCGGCTGGGCTGGTGCAGGCAGTCGTGGAAGGCCTCCGCCAGCACGCCGTAATTGCGCGCCCGCAACGCCTCCAGCAGCACCGCGACGCGCTGCACGTTGCTCACCGCGCTCCCCAGCGGCACCGTCGCCGGCAGCACCTGGCGCGACCGCCGCGTTTCCAGTTGGGCATCCGGCGTGGCCACCACCACGCGCAACGCGCGCGGCCACGCCGCCTGGAGCGCGATCACCGATCCATCGGGCCGCTGGCAGCACGCCACCAGACCTCCGAGCAGCGCCGCGGCCACGTTCTCCGGGTGGCCTTCCAACTGGCAGCCGGCCGTCAGCAGGCCTTCCGCCGGTTGCGGCCCGAAGACCGACTCGAAAATCCGGAAGCCGGCCACCAACGCCGACGAACTGCTGCCCAACCCCGAGCGCAGCGGGATCTCGGTCTCCACTTCGATATCGAGAGAGGGAAACTCGCGGCCCTCCGCCAGCCGCCGGAAGCCGCTTTCGATCAGGTTCTCGCCCGTGAGCTCCAGATTCACGAAGCGGAAGCTCAAGCGGTTCGCGCCCTCCGCGCGGCGCACGCGTACCCGCAGGTAGAGGCTCACGGCCAGCGCCAGGGTATCCAGCCCCGGGCCCAGATTGGCGATGGATCCGGGCACGGAGATGCTCACCGGCCGGCCGATCCTACCCATTCCGGTCACCCATGCTGGGCCCCTACCGAGCGCAAAATCGCGTCGGTGTCTTTGAGCGCGTGGCCGGTAAGGAAGGCGACGATGCGGGCTTGCGGAGGGATGGCGCCGGAGGCCACCAGGTTGCGGATGCCCGCGAGGGTGGTGGCCGAAGCCGGCTCACTGCCGATGCCGTCGCGGCCCAGCTCCGCTTTGGCGGCCATGATCTCGTCGTCGTCCACGTCGATCACCATACCGTTGGTGAAGCGGACGGCCTTCAGCGCTTTCTTCCAGCTCTTGGGCTCGCCGATGCGGATGGCGGTGGCCATGGTCTGCGGGTCGGCCACTATTTCGAGTTCAGTGCCCCCGGCGCGCACCGTGCGCACCAGCGCGTTCGACCCGCGCGCCTGCACAATTACCATGCGCGGCACCTTCGGCAGCAGCCCGAAATCGGCCAGTTCCTGGATGGCTTTGCCGAACGCCGAACTGTTCCCCAGGTTCCCGCCCGGCACCACGATAAAGTCCGGCGCGTTCCAATCCATCTGGTCGAGCAGGTGGAAGATGGCGGTCTTTTGCCCCTCGATGCGGAAGGGATTGATGGAGTTGAGGAAGTAGATGCTGGGGTCCGGTTCGCCCATGAGGGTGCGGAGAGCGTCGTCGAAGTTACCTTCGACGTATTGAATCTCGGCGCCGAAATCGAGGGCCTGGGCGAGCTTGGCCATCGACGTACCACCGCGCGGCAGATACACGCGGGCGCGTAGGTTGCCGCGGGCGGCGTAGGCCGCCATGGAGGCCGCGGTGTTGCCGGTGGAGGCGCAGGCTACGGTCTTGGCCCCTTGGAGGCGAGCTTCGGTGACCGCCGCAGTCATCCCCAGGTCTTTGAAGGATCCGGTGGGATTCCACCCGAGGTGCTTGAACCAAAGATGCTCCACTCCGGCGTAGGCAGCGGTTTTCTGGCCGGGAATCAGCGGGACGTTGCCTTCGAAGAGCGTGACCACGGCCTCTTCGGGAGTGGGGGGGAGGAACTCGCGGAAT
>CAZARO010000394.1:0-5633 GCA_964487165.1 uncultured Solibacteraceae bacterium
TTCAGGAATTGAGGTCTGCGTTATCGGCGTTCATCCCGTTCATCTGCGGCCTATATTATTATTAGGCGGAAAATCTGCCAAACGATATGGCCGCAGATGAACAGAGATAAACGCGGATCGGGCGAGACCCAGGACTAGATTTGTCCAGTTAATTCTTGGACACTACGCTAGCCTAGCCGACTGCATACGCCAAAGCCCGCCAGTCCTACCGGAAGCGCTCCACCACCCGCTGGCGATCCGCAGCCGACATACCGGAGTGCTTGCGGATGTCGCCTCGCGACTCCAGCAGCCTGCGGTACCGTCCGAAATACTCGGGGATATCGCCGCCGTACTGAAAGCTGTACATGATGTCGGCGAAGTCCGCGGTATGTTCCAACCCCAGTGCATGCCCCGTTTCGTGTAAGCAAGTCAGATACACGATGGCGTCGCGCAGTAACTCGTCCTTCTCGCCGGCCGGGACCACCGTGGGCAGCACATAAACTTCCGCCCCACGTTCGCCATTGACGTCGATCCGGCGCGTCTCCCCATAAAGCCCTTCGTTGCCGGTCACCCAGTAGACGCGGATGTGGGCCTGCGCGCGGTCGGCGGTCTTCTCCAGGTGCAGCGCGGAGCCGGAAGCGGACTGCCAGGCCTCCATGGCCCATTGCGCCAGTTCAGGGTCGTCGCGCTTGCAGCCGCTCTCGGGATGGGTACACGGTTCCACCCAATAACGCAAAGTGGCGGCCTCGAGGGCCGTGGCGAACAGCAGGCAAAGCAGTAACTTCAACTTCATCGTTTGATCCCCGCGGGCCAGTTCAGCACCACCGTGATCGGCTGCGGCGGAACGGGATCGCGATTCGGCACATTGGCGAGGAACTTCTGGCCGTCGCGCGAGACATCGTAGGGGTACGCGCCGGGGACATCGAAAAGAACTTGCGGCAGCCCCGCCTGCGGGCCGTCGGCGCCGGGCCGCACATCCACGGACATGATCGTGCCGCCCTGCAGATAGAACAACTCCCGGCCATCGCCGCGCCACTTGGGCCAACCACCGCCCGCGGATGAGATCCGCCACTTGCCGCCCTGCGGAGGAAAGTTCCGGACATAGATCTCGCGCCGGCCGGTCTCTTCCCCCGCATAGGCGATCCACTTCCCATCCGGCGATACGGTGCCGTGGTGGGCATGAAACGGGCCGGTCACCACGGCAAACGGCTGGCGGCCGCCGGATAGCGGAACCGCCCACAATCCTCCATTGATGTCTTGCGCGATGAGGTACTGGCCATCGTCGGTCCACTGGCTGATGACCCCGTCGAAGTCCACGTCGGCCACCAGTTCTTCCTTCCCGGCGCCGTTGGCGGCCAGCCGGTATATGCGGGTCCCATGCGATCCCCGGACGGCGAACGCAATCTGCGCGCCGTCCGGCGACCAGACGGGGCTGGTGCGATCGCTCTTGCCGAACGTCAACCGCGAGCTCGCATCGCGGGCCATATCGAATATCCAGAGATCCAGGTAGCCGTCGGTCGCCACGTTCACCGCGGCAGCCCGTCCGTCGGGTGAGATCGCCGGCCTCCCGTAACTTCCCGGGGCGCCGAGATCGCCCAGAGGATTTCCCTTACGGTCCAGCCATCGCAGCCGTCGCGACCGGTCCATCGCCGCGGTTCGATACGCCAGCGCGGGCCCGGAGGCGGAGAACGGGGCGGAACGGAGCGTAGTGCGGGAGATCGGCGCCGGCGGATCTTCCTGGACATTTTCGGCCAGCGGCAAGGGGCCACCGGTGAGTTGCAAACGTGCGGCATTGAAGGGCTGCGCCACCAGGTCGCCATTGCGGCTGAGAAGAATATACCCCGGCTCCACGTACTGGGCGTTGGTTTCCTCCGGCAACAGCCGGACGGTCGTGTCAGAATCCAGCGAACCCACAAAGATGCCGCCCTTGCCGGAAGCGTAGACCGTAAACAGGAAGTGCTGTCCATCGGGGAGAAAAGAGGGCCAACGGTGTGCGATGTCGCCCCTTGCCGCGTCCAGGCGGGTGACCGCGACGGGCGCGCCGCCGGCCGACTCTACGCGCCTCAGCGGTGCGGAGAAGCCGGCCGCAAACACGATTACGCCGTCGCGATTCCACGTGCCACCGGCTGCGTATTCATCGTCGCCCGCATCGCACACCATCGATGCCGCTTCGCCGGCGGTATTCGTCTTCCGGAGTTTTCCGTCCGCAAAGAACGCGAGATGGTGCCCGTCGGGCGCCCAGAAGGGAAAACGCCCGCCTTCCGCTCCCGGCAATTCCTTTGCCGTTAGCGAGTCCAGCGGGCGCACGAACAGCCTTCCGCCGTTGCTGAACACCATCCGCCCTCCATCCGGTGCGAGCACCGGCGTGTCACCGTCGCCGAACGGAGCATTTCCCGGCGGTAGGATCTGGAAGCGAACCGTGCGCTCGACCGGCGGCGCCGCGCGGCGGGGAACGATGAGCGCAACGGCCAGGGCGACTGCCAGCAGGCTAGCCGCCGTCCAGGCCGCCCAAAGGCGCCGGTTATGGCGGGGCGGAACGCCCACGGCCGGCGCGGGAGCCGGCACGAGCGCCGCACCCGATACGGCATTCGCCTCGCCGCCGGCGGAATCGTACCGCTTGCCGGGTTCCTCTTCTATCGGCGCCACGAAGCGGTAGCCGCGCCGCGCCAGGGTTTCTATGTAGATGGGGTTCGCGGCCGAGTCCCCCAAGGCCTCGCGCAGCTTGTTGACGGCTTTGTTCAGGCTCTGCTCATACTCCACGAACGTGCCCTCGGGCCAGAGGCGATGTTCGAGTTCCTCGCGGGTGACAATCTGGCCGGCTTGTTCCAGCAGTGCGGCCAGGATCTGGATCGGCTGCTCCTGCAGCCTCAGGCGAACCCCGTGTTTGGTCAGTTCGCGCGTCAGCGGGTCGAACTCGAATACGCCAAACCGGCTCCTGGGGCGGTGGTTGCCCTCCGCCATCGATCGCACCATGCCCGATCTCCTGCGAGTGAAGTGGATTATAACACGGCGGCCGAGCTATTTCAGACAGGGAATACGACCGAGTAGGTATCTCTTTTTCAATGATTTAGCGGGGGAGACGGCGATTCAGGTGTAAGTCCTTTACGGTTCCGCCCCAGGCCATGGAGGTCCCCGATTATCGGCCTCAAATTGGGGCCATGAAAAGCCAAATTCTTCCCCTTATCTTCATTGCGGTCACGGGTTTAACAGCAGCTCCCGGTCCCGCCGAGACACTCGTTGCCGGGCTCTACGACTACGCCAACCTCTCCGCCAAAGACATCGCGGGCGTCACCGGGACTGCCGGTCTGGTGTTGGCCGATTCGGGCATTCAGGTAGTCTGGATCCAGTGCCGCGGGGCTTTGGCCGTGGCGCCGGCGGCCGACTGCGAAACGGCGCCCCAGGCCAACCACATCGTGCTGCGGCTGTTGCCGAATGGACCCGCCAAGTCGAGCCAAGACGCCATGGGTTTTGCTAACGTGACCGCGGAGGGTGGCAACTACGCCAGCGTCTTCGTGCCGGCCGTCCGAGCGCAGGAAGCGGCATTCGGGGTGGGGTTCGACCTCCTCATGGGCTATGTGGCGGCGCATGAGATCGGCCATTGCCTGCTGGGGCCGAAGCACTCCGATACCGGGCTGATGCGTGGTTTCTGGAATCGCAAAGACGCTGGCGAGATCTCGCGGCTCGGCCTGCATCTCACCAAACAGCAGGCTCGTATAGCCGCCGCCCGGCTCACTCTGGCCGAACCGGTGGCCGCAGAAGCAACTCGATGACGGCGATCCGTTAACGGCCTTCTATTCCGCCGCCCCGGACTTCGGCCGCAGCCCCTGCCAGCCCGCCAGCGCCAGACGCCAGGGCGACCGCAACAGAGACGCGCGAGCTTTCTCCACCGTGAAAATGACGGCAATCGAATCCGGCGGAACGGAGTGCGTCCGCGCCTCCACCCGTACATGCCCCACGCCCTTTTCCGCCAGTATCTCGGCCAGCGCTACCTTAGCCTGGGCTACGTCTTTCGACCGGCACGGCTTGCCCACGCTCAGCCGCACTTCGCGAGCCTCTAGCGCGGCGCGAAGCTCCTCCGCGGGCACCGCCGGAACATCGCGGAATTCCATCGACTTTAGCACCGGAGTGGAGGCTTTCTCCTTTTCCGCAATCGCCTCAATCGCCGACCTGGCGCGGCCGGCAAGCGGATTTTCCGGGTACACCGCCATCAGCGTCTCGAACGCCACGCGCGCGGTCTCATATTTGCCGGCCTTCACGCGGCTCTGCCCCTCTTCGAACAGTAGCGTGGCGTCAATGGCGCCTTTCGCCTGTAGCGCTAACGGGTCCTGGGGGTAGGAATCGACCAGACTCTGCATGGTGGTACGCGCCTCGGCGAGTTGCCCCGCTTCGGTCTGCCGCATGCCGGTATCGTAAAGCTGTTTGGCCGGATTGACGGCCGCAGTATCGGCGAGGGCTGGCAACAGGGCCGCCGACAACGCCAATAGGGAAAACCCCAGAAGTCTCTTCATGCACACTGATGGTGCAATTCGTTAACCGCAAATTGCACACTGAAAACAAAGAGGTTATCCAGTCCACTGCGGGTCCTTGCATCACGGTGGGCAAATGCCGCCACTATTTGGGCATAAAACATTCCAGGTGGAACTTGTTTCGGCGCGATTCGTTGTATTCTGGAGTGTCAAGGTGGAGGCGGATTATCGTTAAGTTCTGCGTGCTGGCCAGCGGCAGTTCCGGCAACGCTGCGTTGCTGGCTTCAGACAAGACGCGCATCCTGGTGGACGCCGGCTTAAGTATGCGGGAGCTTGCCAAGCGCCTCGCATCCATTGGCGAAGATCTGGAACACCTCGACGCCATCCTCATCACCCACGAGCATTCCGACCACGTCTCCGGCCTGCCCGTGTTGGCGCGCAACAAGAAAATCACCGCGACGATTTATATGACGCGGCTCGCCGCGCCGGCCATCGACTGGGGCGAAACGCAGCCCCGCCTGGAGCCGTTCCAGGCCGGCGCGCGGCTGCGAATCGGCGATATCGAGGTACAAAGCTTCGGCATCCCGCACGATGCCATCGATCCGGTGGGCTACTGCTTTGAGGCGCAGGGCATACGCGTCGGCGTGGTCACGGACCTCGGTTACATTCCGGAATCCATCAAGTTCCACCTGCGGCGGACGGACCTGCTGCTGCTCGAAGCCAATCACGATCTCGACATGCTGAAGGTCGGCCCGTACCCATGGAGCGTGAAGCAGCGCGTGATGAGCCGCGTGGGCCACTTATCGAACCTGAGCATGTCGGAGTTTCTCGAGCAGGACATGGATTCGTCGACCGCGCACCTGGTGCTGGGCCATTTGAGCCAGCAGAATAATCACCCGGAGATCGTGCGCATGGTGGGCCAGCAGGCGCTCGAGGCCCGCGGTATCGCGACGCGCCTCGAGATCGCCTCGCAGAGCCAGCCGTCGCAGGTATACCAGTTTTAGCGTGAGGTTGGGAAACTAGGGACAGTAACCAATTACCCAGTTTTCTGAAATGGGGTAATTGGTTACTGTCCCTGGTTTGCGGAGCATTGGAACGATATGATTGCGCGTTATACACGCCCTGAGATGGGCCGGATCTGGAGCGAACAGAACAAGTTTCAGCAGTGGCTGGAAGTGGAGTTGGCCG
>CAZARO010000395.1:0-5622 GCA_964487165.1 uncultured Solibacteraceae bacterium
TGCTGCTGACCGATCATTTCGCGGTTCAGTGGCGGCAGGATGCTTCCTGTACGATCGACACCGTCGATTTCCGGGCGGCTATTGCCGAGGCCGCCTCTGCGCGAATGGGGAAAGATCGCGCGCGGGAGATACAATTCCTTACTGCCGCGGCGCAGGTCTATGAAGACGACCTCTTGCCGGCGCTCTACGACGACTGGCTGACTCCGTTGCGCGAAGACTACCGGAGGCGGATCTCCGAGGTTTTGCAGCGTCTCGCCACGCTCTTCGAAGAGCAGGAGGATTACGCGAAGGCAATCCCCTGCGCCGAGCGCCTGGTCGCACTGGATTCGCTGTGCGAGGCGCACCATCAATTACTGATCCGTTTGCATGCGGCCAACCACGACCGAGCCAGTGCGCTGCGCGCTTATCACCAGTGTATGCGCGTGCTGCGGCGTGAATTGGCGTTGGATCCGGGCGCGTCAACGCAGGAGCTGTTTGACCGAATTCTGAAAGGGGAGCCCGGATCGTCCGTGTCTCCGTCCGCGAAACCGGTCTCGCAACTTCAGAAAGTACGGCCACTGGTTGGCCGCACGAAGGAATGGCATCAGTTGGTTTCGGCCTGGCAATCGGCGGTGGAGGATGGCCCGCGAGTGGCCATAATTTCCGGAGAACCGGGGATTGGCAAGACGAGGCTCGCGGATGAGCTCTATCAATCGTGCGTTCAGCAGGGGCTTGCGGCCGCGCGCAGCCGCTGTTACGCCGGACAGGGGCAGGTGGCCTACGCGTCCGTGGCCGAGTGGCTGCGCACTGATGCGGTTCGCGCAGGCTGGACGAACCTCGCGCCGCAGCAACTGGCGGAACTGGTGCGGCTGGTACCTGAAATCAGTGAGCAGTTTCCGGAATCCGAACTGCTCCGCCCTGGACAACCCCGCCCCATCGCTGAAAGCTGGCAGCGCCTTCATTTCTACGAATCCCTGAACGCCGCTTTCGGAAAGATCCGGAAGCCGGCTCTGCTGTGTCTCGATGACATGCAATGGTGCGATCCCGACTCGTTTGAGTGGCTCAATGCGCTGTTGACCTCTCCTGCCGTGGCTGGCGTGCTCTTGCTTGGGACAGTGCGGGCGGAAGAGACGGGCCGCGAACATCCGTTCACCCGGTTTGTGGCGGGGCTGCGGCAATCGGGGACGGTTCTGGAAATTCCGCTTGAGCCTTTGAATGCCCAGGAGACGGCCGAACTGGCGCGCCTCGAATCCGCAAAACCGCTCGAAAGCGGGAACCTGGGGGAGATTTTCCGGGCCACTCGGGGTAATCCTCTGTTTGTCGTGGAAAGTGTACGCGCCGGCATGCAGAGCACGCGCGTGCATGCCGTAATCGCCGCGCGTCTGGCACAGCTCACGGCGGCTTCTAACGAACTGGCTGGCCTGGCGAGTGTTGTGGGGAGGCCCTTCTCCCTGGAATTGCTTGAGAAGGCTGCCGATTGGGACGAAGGCAGCGTTTCCCACGCACTCGACGAACTGTGGCGCCGGCGCATTATTGAAAGCCGTGGACCGGCGGAGTACGATTTCACGCACGACCGCCTACGCGAAGTGGCCTGTTCGGAACTGAGCCTGGTGCGTCAACGCTATTGGCACCGGCGCGTGGCGCGAGCCCTGGCCGAAGTGTATGGGGCCGACATCGAAAGCTGGAACGGGCAAATAGCCTCGCATTTCGAACAAGCCGGAATGGCGGAAGAGGCGATCGAGCACTATTGGCGGGCAGCTACTTATGCGCGGCAGCGCTATGCGGACACGGAGGCGTCGGACCTGCTGAGGCGCGCCCTGGCGCTCTGCCGGGGATTTTCCGAGTCGGACCGGAGGCTGAAACAGGAACTGGATTTGCTGGTTACGCTAGGTGCGGCGCTGGTGACCACGGAAGGCTACTCCGCGGGGGAAGTGGGCGAGACGTACGAGCGGGCGCTGGATCTTTCGAGACGGCTATCGAGCCGCAATATTTTCGTGACTCTGAGCGGCATCTGGGTGTTTCACACTGTCCGGGGCGATCTCAAGAAAGCCCGGCAGCTCGGCCTTGAATTTGTTGGAGTGGCGGAACGGGAGCCGACTCCGGGGCTGATGCTGGCGGCGAACTTCGTGCTGGGATGCAGCCTGTTTCATTTGGGCCAAATGGAAGCGTCGCTCGACCATATGACTGCGGCCATCCGCGCGCACACCGGTCCCGCGGATTCGGTACTGGCGTTGTTCGCCGGGCCCGACATCGGCGTCTTTTGCCGCTCCTACCTCGCCCATCTGGCATGGCACCGCGAAGACGGGAATCAGGCCGATTCACACGCTGCGGAAGCTATCGCAGCGGCCCGGCGGATAGGTCACCCATTCAGCCAGGCGATCGCGCTCGACTATGCCGCGATGCTGCAGGTATTCCGCGGCGAGAGCCGCGCGGCGCTGGAACGCGGGCGGGAAGCCGTGGAACTGTGCAGCCGGCATGGCTTCGCGTATTACCTGGCGGTGGCAAATGTGCTTACCGGCTGGGCGGCCGCGGCGCAGGGCGATGTGGCAGCCGGCCTGGCACAGCTTCGCGAGGGGCTGGAGGGGATGCGCCGCCTGAGCGCGGAACTCCGGCTGCCGTACTATTTCTCGCTGCTGGCGGAGACATTCGGGCGTGCCGGTGTGGTCAACGAGGCCATGGCCAGTCTCTCCACCGGCTTTGCATTCGCCAGCAAGAACGGCGAGGAATGGGCCGTCGCGGAGTTGCATCGTGTACATGGGGATCTGCTGGCGGCGGAAGGAAAGCCCGAACCGGCGCGAGCCAGCTACCGGAGGGGCCTGGAGGCAGCTCGGTGTTCGGGTTCCCTGGCGTTTGAGCGAAAATTATCGATTCTTGCCGGCGGAACGGCCGCAACCGCCTCTACAGAACGCTCTTAGAACGCCGCCCCGGGTAAGGTAGACATATTCGGCGCGGAAAAATCAAACACGCGCCGGCCAAAGGAGAACAACAATGTCGTTGCAGGAAGCTATTGCCGAATTCCGCGGCCAGTTCCGCGGGGCCGTGATCGAGCCCGAAGATGCGTCTTACCACGAGGCGCGGAAAGTATATAACGGCATGATCGATCGCAAGCCGAGGCTGATCGCAAAATGCACGGATGCCGCCGACGTGATGGCGGCGGTGCGGATGGCGCAGACCAATGGTCTACGGGTTTCGATCCGCGGAGGAGGGCATAACGCAGCCGGCCTGGGTGTCTGCGACGACGGCATGGTGATCGATCTGGCGCCGATCAACTATGTCAGGGTCAATCCCAAATCGCGCACGGTGCGGGTGGGCGCAGGCTGCAAGTGGAGCGACGTGGACCATGCAACACACGCGTTCGGCCTGGCAGTGCCGTCGGGCATCGTTTCGAGCACTGGGGTTGCCGGGCTGACGTTGGGCGGAGGGATGGGACACCTGACCCGCAAGTACGGGCTGACGATCGACAATCTGCTCTCGGTCGATGCTGTGCTGGCTGACGGAAGCTTCGTGGTCGCGAACGGCGAGGAGAATACGGACCTGTTCTGGGCGGTGCGCGGCGGCGGTGGAAATTTCGGCATCGTGACCTCGTTCCTGTTTGAAGCGCATCCAGTCGGCATCGTTTGCGCCGGGCCGATGCTCTGGAACCTGGAAGATGCGGCCGACGTGATGAAGTGGTACCGGGAGTTCATCACGCAGGCGCCCGAGGAAATGAACGGCTTCTTCGCGATGATGACCGTGCCCCCGGGGCCGCCTTTCCCCGAGCCGTTGCACCTGCGCAAGATGTGCGGGATTGTGTGGTGCTATCAGGGCTCGATGGAGCAGGCGAATACCATTCTGGAATCGATCCGCAGCTACCGTCCGCCCGCTTTCGAATTCTTCGCGCCGATGCCGTTTCCCATGCTACAAGGACTATTCGACGGTATTTACCCCGCCGGTCTGCAATGGTATTGGAAGGCCGATTTCTTCAAGGAACTCAGCGATGCGGCGATTGAAAAGCATCTCGAACACGCTGCTCTTCTGCCCACGTGGCAGTCGACCATGCACCTCTATCCGGTGAATGGAAAGGTGAATCGGGTGGGCGAAACCGAAACCGCGTTCAGCTATCGCGATGTGGTCTGGAGCGAGGTGATTGTGGGTGTGGACCCCGATCCCGCGAACTGCGGGAAGATCACCGCTTGGGCCAGAAACTATTACGATGCCCTGCATCCGTTCGGCGCCGGCGGGGCGTATTTGAACTTCATGATGGAAGAAGGAGAGGACCGGATTCGGGCGACCTACCGCGCGAATTATGACCGGCTGGCGTTGATCAAAGCGAAGTACGATCCCGGAAACTTCTTCCGAGTGAATCAGAACATACGGCCGGCGGCAAGGCCGGTCTCTTCTCGTTTGGCAGTGGAATGACCCGATAACCCTCTCACTTTTAGCGAGTTGGCGAAGGCGTAGTAAGGCCGATTTCGGGTGATCCAAAAAGGGTGGTTATTGGATCAAAACTTGGGGTGTTTTAAAGAGGATGAGTGATTTCCGCTATGCCCAGCGACCAGCGGTCAAGCTGTACGTGGAATGGAGGATCCTGTGTGCATTTCTCATCGCGACGACCATCGCCTGCTGTTTCTTTCGATTACTCCCTCGCCGATGGTTATTGCGCGCGCCCTCTGGTAACTTGCCTTCCAGTACAGCTCACCGCGACCCTGTCGCCGAGACCACAGGGAAGTGACCCCGAGTCCTGTTCGGCGATTACCGGATCGGAATGGCTCGCTATCCGACCGCACCCTCGAAGACGTCGGCATTCCTTGTTCTGGCCGTGTTGTTGCGCCGGGTATGGATCGCCGACTTGACTCTGAAGCGATGCCACCGCAATCTCTGTTCGTCCGGCGCCAGTGGCGGCTTGGCGAATACGTCAGTCTGAAAGCGACCTCCCGAGCGCGAACACTCCCGATCACTGTGGCGTTGCTGGCCGTGTTCGCCCAATTGAAAGGGCGCGCACGATTCACGGCCCCGAAGATCCGGTTTTCGTGTCGCGCAACGGTACGACGATTGACGAGCACAATATCGCAAATCGCCACCTGAAAAAGGTCGGGGCGAAACTCAATACGTCGTGGCTGTCATGGCACTGCCGCCGGAGAACAACCGCTACCGTCGCGGACCAGCTCGACGCTGGCACATCGGACCGCAGGGGGAATTCTTGGCCACTCCACGGCCGCTATGGCTCACTACGTGCAGCCTGCGAACCTCGAACGGCAAGGTCAACTCCTGGAGCAAATCGCGGAAAAGATCATGCCGACAACATCGGAAATTGTGCAATAGGTCATGCAATTCTGTCCATTTATGTTCCTCAGATCCGGCCTAGCTCATTGGTCTCATTGCACTGACTATCAGCCTTCCAAGCTGAGGTCGCTGGTTCGAGTCCAGCCGGGCCTACCAGACTTATCGCGCTACCCGCGGGGCCACTTGGAGAACTTGTGCAGCCGAGGAGTCTCCGCGATCTACGTCACCATTCGGTCGAGGGCGAGGGTCGCGCGATGCGAGTAAATAGCACTAAAGAAGGTGGATGACGGCGCTGTGGTATTCTGAGGAAAGCTTCTCGAAGCGGCTGGCGTGAGTTGCCGCCGCAATTTCCCGACCGGAGAGATGGCCGAGTGGTTGAAG
>CAZARO010000396.1:0-5617 GCA_964487165.1 uncultured Solibacteraceae bacterium
CGGGAGCGCGGCGATGGATAGCGCTTCAATGTAGCGGCCGGAGAGATCGCCGCTGAAGTTGGTGAAGCGGCGCGTAGGCCTCGGAATGACGTCGGCGAGAATGAAGTCCTCGTCATACCGCGGAGGACCGCCGCGAAGAATGCGGTCCATCGTCAATTGCAGGCGTGAAGACAGATCGCCACAGAAGGCCGGAGCGGCGCAGAGCAGAAGAACCAAGGTCCGTCGCATTGACGACGATTATAACTACGCGCACGAGAGAGTTTTGGCCGCGCGGGATTAGCTCGCCCGGCGTCGATCTTGCTTCGTAAGGGCTTCATGGAGGAGCGACTTGATGTAAGTCTGATACGGCAGCCCTTTTTCCTCGGCTTGCTTGCGGGCGAGGTCGAGGTCCGCTTGCGCCATCCGGAGGGTGACGTTGCGGGAGGCTCGCGCCTCCCTCGTGAGGCGTTGCGCCGTGCCGCGTTGGATGGTTCCGTCGTCGATCGCTTTGATCAATGCGTCCTGGACCATATCGCGGTTCTCGTACCACCACTGCGCTTCCTCTGTTTCGGTCTTGAATTTCGGAACCGCTATCCGTTCACCCCGACGCGTCATGGTTTAAAATCCCTTTCCTCCAGGTAACGCTTCGCCAGTTGTTCCCTGGCATCAAAAGCTGTGATCGGCCGGACCGCTTCGCCATGCATTGTCCAGGCCACAACCAACACGCGGAGTTGGTTCGTGTGGCCCACGCTGGTATATCGTTGTTCGCCTTCCCCCGAGGTGACCCTAAGGCGCAATGTGCGCGATGTTCGCAGGATTCCAATCGAAGGCGAGTTCCTCGCCCACCCAAGATTAGTATACAAACAGCGTATTTACCGCTTCGGCGGAAACGTCTCCAGCACCGTGGCGATGTGGAATTGGAGCTCGGCATGCGCCTTCCGCAGCGCCGCTTCCACCGCGGCGGGCGAATCCGCATGCGCGAACAGGAATCCCAGGTAACTGGCGCCCTCCGGCAGCGGAATCAGCCGCTGCCCCTCGGCGGCCGTAATCATCACATCGTCGATTCCCGCCACCGCGCGGGCGCGTTCCACCCCATCCACCCCTTCGTAAATGCCGCCCTTGGGAATGGGAATCATCATCACGCCCGACGCCGCGTCAGCCAGCCGCGCTCGCGAAACGTCCTCGCCCAGCGCGTGCCGCAGAATCAACTCTTCGAGCGGTACCCCGCCATCGAAGCGCAGCGAACGCGCGCACAGCCCGCCGATGGGGCGGGCGTGCATCTCGAGCATCCACGCACCTTCCACATTGTGGCGCAACTCCGCGTGTACCGGACCGTGGCGGAAGCCCAGCGCGCGCGCCGCCCGCTCGGTGGTGTCGATCAGGTCCTGCTCGACCGCGGAGGGTTCGCGGGAAGGCGTCACGTAGATGGTCTCCTCGAAAAACGGACCCTCCAGCGGGTCGGGCTTATCGAAAATGGCCAGCGGCTGGAACCGGCCTTCGGTCACCAGGCCTTCCACCGCGAACTCGCGGCCGGGGATGTAGCCCTCCACCTGCAAGTACCGCTCGCCCATCTTGCCGATTCGCCGGAAGGCGGCCTCGAATTCGTCGCGATCATTGGCGCGGATCACGCCGCGGCTGGCCGAGAGCCCCAGCGGTTTCAGCACGCAGGGATATTGGGCGCGCGCCGCCAGAGCCGCGGCATCGCCATCCAGGGCGGCGCGGAAGAACCACGGCGTGCGCATGCGGGCTGCTTCGTAGAGTTGGCGCGCCAGGAACTTGTCGCGGCAGGCGCGCGCAGTCGCTGGCGGATGGAACGGCGCGCGGAACATCTCCGCGGCCACCGCCGCCGCTTCCGCCGGGCCGTCGCCTACCGCCGCTACACCGTCGAAATGGAGACCCCGCAAAGCCTCGATGGTGGACGCCATGCGGTGATCGAACTTCACCGGCAGGGCGCCATCGCCCCAGGGATCGTCCATGCGGCCGCACCGGTCAGTGGCCAGCGACAAGTCGATTCCCAAGCGCCGGCCGGCGCTCGCGAACTCGCGAATCTGGTATCCCGTGGTCGCCGCGAAGAGAAGGAGCCGTTTCCCCACTGTATTCATTTTCGCGCACGCCGCGATTCGCTATCGTAGTGTATGTGAAAGCACTGGTGAAAAGCAGGCGCGATCAGGGACTGTGGCTGGAAGATATCGAGGTCCCGAAGATCGGAATCAACGACGTTTTGATCAAAGTACTGCGGACGGGCATTTGCGGCACCGACGTCCACATCTACAAATGGGACGCTTGGGCGCAGCAGACCATCCCCGTGCCGATGGCCATCGGGCACGAGTTCGTCGGCAAGATTGTGGAGGTCGGCTCCAACGTATCGGATTTCTTTCCGGGGGACCTGGTGAGCGGCGAGGGCCACGTGGTGTGCGGCCGATGCCGCAACTGTTTCGCCGGACGCCGGCATTTGTGCGCGCACGCCATGGGTGTGGGCGTGAATCGGCCCGGCGCCTTCGCGGAATATATCGCCCTGCCGATGACCAACATCTGGCGCCACCACGAAGGCGTCCCGCTGGATGTGGCCGCCATTTTCGACCCGTTCGGCAACGCCGTGCACACCGCGCTATCGTTTCCGGTGCTGGGCGAGGACGTGCTGATTACCGGTGCCGGTCCCATAGGGATTATGGCGGCGGGAGTGGCGGTACACGCCGGAGCGCGCTACACGGTGATTACCGACATCAATCCGTACCGGCTGGATCTGGCGCGCAAAATGGGCGTCACGCGCGCCGTCAATGTGCGCGAAGCCAAGCTGCCGGATGTGCAGAAAGAACTCGGCATGAGCGAGGGCTTCGACGTGGGCCTGGAGATGTCCGGCAACCCTGCGGGATTCCGCGACATGATCGCCAACATGAGCCATGGCGCCAAGATCGCGATGCTGGGCATTCCTTCCGAGGAGATGGCCATCGATTGGCGGGCGGTGATTTTCCACATGCTCACTATTAAGGGCATCTACGGCCGGGAAATGTACGAGACCTGGTACAAGATGACGGTGATGTTGCAATCGGGTCTCGATATCAGCCCGGTGATTACGCACCGCTACCATTACACCGAGTTCCGCCAGGGCTTCGAAGCTATGGTCTCCGGCAACTCGGGCAAAGTGGTTCTGAGCTGGGAGTAGCTGGGAGGACTACCCGACGTTCGCCGGTTTGAGGGGGTAGGGCACCGGTGGCGAGGGCCGCAGGCCTGTCAAATAAGATAAGGGTTCCACACTGACGCTGGCGGTCTATCGTTAGATGAAGAAATCGACTTGTGGATGCCAGCACCCCGAGGGGTTTTCACTTGACGAGTGGAGCGGTCCAACCTCCGGAACGAAGCGCAATTGGCCACAGATAAACACAGATAAGACGGATAAGAAGGAAGCAAGAAGGAGAATTTCTCTGCGGTGGGTTTTTATCCATGTTCCTCTGCGTTCATCTGTGGCCAAATTTGTGCTGCCCGCGGTACAGCCCCAAAGGCCCGAACCATGGTCGAAAGACCGAGGGCTGGTTTTGGAAAGTACCGCTACCGCACGGCGCTGGTGTCGGGCGCCTCTTCGGCCGGCGAGACGGCGGCCGATACCTGCTCGATAACATCGAAGAGCCGCGCGGCCTCCACGGGTTTGGAGAGGAAGTAATCCATGCCGGCATCGAGGCAGAGGCGCTTGCCGTCGGCGGTCGCATTGGCGGTCACCGCCACGATGGGTATGCGGTGCGGGAGGTGCATCTCGCGGATGGCACGGGCGGCGGCATAACCGTCCATCAGCGGCATTTGACAGTCCATCAGCACCACGTCGTACGGGCAGCGCGCCACCGCCTCCACGGCCTGCTCGCCATCGGCGGCGATGTCGACGTCGTGCCCCATTTTTTCCAGCAGGCGCGTGGCCACCTTCTGATTGATGGCGTTATCCTCCGCCACCAGAATACGCAGACGCCGGTACGCCCGCGGAATGCTATTTGGGGGCCGGACTGCGGGCGCCTGCAACTCCACCGCATCCGGCAGCCGTACCGTGAAACTGAAAGTGCTTCCGCGGCCCGAACCGCTCTCCAACTCGAGCGTGCCGCCCATCAGCGTCACCAGCTTGGAAGAGATCGGAAGCCCCAGCCCGGTTCCACCATACTGCCTGGTAGTGGACGCATCCGCTTGGACGAAGGGCTCGAATATGACCTTCTGGACCGGGGCCGGAATCCCGATTCCGGTGTCGCAGACCGAGAAACGTACTCGCGTCCAGGCCGGCCCGTGCTCCACTACCGACACTTCCATGGCCACGTGTCCGTGTTCCGTGAATTTCACGGCGTTGGAGAGCAGGTTCAGCAGGATCTGCCGCAGGCGCTGAGGATCGCCCGATACCAGGTCCGGCAAATCCGGGCCGTAGGCTTGCCGGAGTTCCAGGCCGCGGCCGGCCGCGGCCGGAGCAACAATCGTCACCGCGTCCGCCAGCAGTTCCGGCAGCCGGAATGGGGTCTGTTCCAGCGTCAGCTTGCCGGATTCGATCTTAGCCACGTCCAGAATGTCGTTGACCAACTCCATGAGCGATGTGCCGCAGCTTTGGATGGTATTCAGGTGTTCTTTCTGCTCCGCCGTGAGGTTGGAATCGAGCAGCAGGCTGATGGTTCCGATAATGCCATTCATGGGCGTGCGAATCTCGTGACTCATGTTGGCCAGGAACTCGCTCTTGACGCGGGTAGCGGTTTCGGCTTCGGCCCGCGCCTGTTGCAGCCGTTGCACCATCTCGTATTCCCTGGTGACATCGGTTATAGCCCCGGTCATCCTGGTTAGCCGGCCGTCTTTCACTTCCAGGCGCCCCTGTCCGCGCATGCGGTGCACGGAACCATCCGGCCAAACGGTGCGGAACTCGGTGTGCAAAGGGCTGCCGCCGGCGATGGCCGCGGCAATGTCGCTCCGGACGGACGCGCTATCTTCGGGGTGAATCATCTCGCTCGCCTCCCGCGGGGAGACGGCCAGGGTAGAGCCCGGCGCTCTTCCGAATAACGCGGAAAGCCCTTCGGAGAAAGTGCCCGTGTTGCCTGCAATGTCGAAGTCCCAGATGCCGAAGCCGGCCACCTCCTCGGCCAGGGCCATGCGGACGGCATCGGCGCGCAGGTGTTCTTCGGCGCGCAGGCGCTCGATGGCGTTGCCGGCCAGTCGCGCGCCGGCTTCCACCAGCCGCCGCTCCCGCGGACGGGGCGTTCCCGGACGCGGATGATACATGGCAAAAACCCCCAGGACGTTGTGCTTGGAGTCGCGTATGGGGACGCTGTAGCAACTGCGCAGACCAAAGCCCGTGACGAATTCCTGCACGCCCGCAAAGCGCGAGTCAGTGGCAATGTCTCCCACAACTACGGTCTGGTTCAGGAATGCCGCCGAGCCACACGACCCGACCGCCGGCCCGATCTCCAGCCCGTCGATCGCCTTCAGATACTCCGGCCGCACGCTGGGCCCCGAAATGCTCCGCAGATGGCGCCCATCCGTATCCAGCAGCAGAACCGTACACAGCCGTTCCGGGGCCAGGCGTTCCAAACCGGTAGCCAGAGCGTCCAGGACCTGCCGTAGCGATGCTCCCGTGGCCACCAGTTCGAGAACGCGCCGCTCCTCTTCGACCACCCGCGCGGCGGCG
>CAZARO010000397.1:0-5608 GCA_964487165.1 uncultured Solibacteraceae bacterium
CGTCGGGCAGCCGGCGGCACAGGAACACGCGATGCTTCAATTCGGGATCCAGGCGCAGCGCGGCCATAGCGGTCACCAGCTTGAACGTGGAGCCCGGCGGATATTCGCCGTAGCGGGCGCGGTCCAGCAGTTCATCGGGCGAATGCGCGGCGCGCTCATCGGGCGCGGGCGCGCTCACCAGCGCCAGCACGTCGCCGCTGGCCGCGTCGAGCACCACCACGGACCCGTTTAGCACGCCCGCGTCCGCCAGGTGCCGGTCCAGGATATCGCGCGCCCGCAGTTGCAGGCGGATATCGACGGTGAGGTGCACGTTGCGGTCGCGCGCCAGGATGCGCGCGATGCCCTGATTGCCGGGTTGATGGCGGTAGCGTACCTGCGGCGCCAGCTCGGCGTATTCGTAGCCCTGCAGCTTGCGGTTGGAATCGTGCTCCACCAGCGAGGCATTATTGGCGTGAAAATTCTCGCCCGTGCGGAGGTCGCCGATGAGGTGCGCGGCGGCCGCGCCGAAGGGATAATGGCGGTTGTCGAAACGCGAGCAGGCCTGTTCGATGGAGACGCCGAGGGCTTGGTAATCGGCGGCGTGGCGCTCCAGTTCGGACCAGTCGCCGGTGGCCAGCGGGATGCCGTTGCGGTCGAAGATGGTGCCGCGCGGAATCTCGTGCGCCAGCGAATTCATGCGCGGATTGTGCTGCGGGCGCTTGACGCCATCCTGCTCGAAGGAGTGGGCGTCGCGCGCCAGGTAGTCGGCATCTTTCACCACCTGGTAGCGCGCGGCGGCGGCCAGCAGCACGCAGGCTGACGCGGCCAGCGCCCAGCGCAGCGGGCGGGTATTCAGTAACGGGCGGGTCTCGCCTTCGCCCTCCGCGGAAATGGAAATCAGCAGCGCGAAGATCAGGAAATTGGCCAGCATGGCGGTATTTCCCGAGCTGATAAACGGCGAAACCACGCCCGAAAGGGGCAGCACGCCGAGCACGCCGGAGCTGATGAGGAGCATTTCGAAGGCGATCAGGCTCGATAATCCCAGCGCCAGGAAGAAGCCGAAGTGAGTACCGGCGCGCTGCGCCACGCCCAGCCCGCGCGCCACCAGGAATCCGGCCAGCAGCAGGACGGTGCCCACGCCCACAAACCCCCACTCTTCGCCGATCGCCGGCAGCACCAGGTCGGTACTCCCGGCGGGAATCATCTCCGGATCGCCCCAACCGGGGCCCGAGCCCCACGGTCCGCCGGTGGAAAATGCCCACAGCGCGTGCGCCAACTGGTCGCCGCCGTGAACCTCGTTGTCCCAGGGCGAGAGCCACATGTCGATGCGCTGCACCACGGTGCGCGGCTGGCCCAGGCGATAGCCCACCGACACTGACGCCACCATCACCATTACGCCCGCTATGACGAGGCCGGGCCGTCCGCGCGCGGCTCCGAACATCGCAAGGAAGACGAAGAACGTCACCAGCGCGGGGCCCATGTCTTTCAGCACGAAAAACAGCACCAGCGCCGCGGCTGTGGCCACGCCGACCGGCACCACGTGCTCCACGCGCGGCAGCCCGATGCGGCGAAACAGTTTGGGGAAGATGCGTTTCTCGCGCAGATCGCGCAGGCGCTCCCAGTTGCGCGTGAAATAGCCGGCCAAAAAGAACACCAGCAGGATTTTGATCAGCTCTACGGGCTGGAACGGTCCGAGATTCACCTTGGCGTCGTTACCCGTGGGGCCGCGGCCGAAAGCCAGCAGCATGCCGAACAGCCCCAGCGCCAGAAAGAGCGGCGTGTAGCACCAGTCGGAGAGCCGCAGATAGTGGAACGGCTTGAGCGCCGGCAGAATCAGCAGCAGGCAGCCCAGAAAGACGCCCAGCGCGAACTTGTGGAATTCGAGCGTATCGCGCAAGGGGTCGCGCAGGCTGAGCATGAGGGCGAATCCGATGCCGGTGAGCAGGTGCAGCGCGGGTAAGAACGCGCGGTCGCCCTGGAAGCGCGTCAGGCGCCACGCCAGCGCCACCAGGTAGAAGCCCGCGAAGTAGAGCGCCGCCCAGCGCAGAAACTCCAGCCGGAATTGGCGCGGCGTGCGCACCACCAGCAGGGGTTTCAGCTTCGCCAGCGGCAGCACGCGGGCGAGCACGCCGGTATTACGGAGCGGGCGATTGCGCGCGAGCACTTCGAAGACGGGTTCCGCGGTTTCCTCGCGCGATTTCAGTACCGGCACGAGATCGTCGGGCCCCTGGACGGCGTTCAGGTTCACCAGTTCGCCGTGCGCCAGCTTTTGCTCCACGGCGGCGAAATCCTGCGTCTTGGCGGCGAAGACCATCGCCAGGCCGGAGGCGACGAAGAACGAGGCGGCCGTCAGCCAGAGCCATTCGCCGCGGCGGGCCCGTTGCGTTTTGATGGCCACCACCGCGGGGCGCGCTCCCGGTGCGGCCCAACTCTTGGTTACCGCCATGGTGGGGCGGACCCCCCGGTCCGCGGCCGACCCCCTGGTCGGCCTGCTTCTGCTTCGCGAGAGCGTCGCGGGCTGAAGCCCGCGCCACCAAGACTTGTCGATCCGCCTGGTGGGGTGGGCTTCAGCCCGCCAGTTAGGGGGCAAATGGCCAAACTCCAGACTCCCGCTTCACGGGAGCGGTCTCGCCGAAAACCGATTTCTCGCCGCGCAGTTATCGCCATAGCCAGTACCTCCGCGGCTTGCTCCTGCGATGCGCCGGCGGCGGGGCCTTCTTCGGAGGCGGCGCGGGCGGCGGATCCGGCTCCACTCCCGGCACCTCGTCGAGACCGTTGGCCGGCACCGGTGGCGCCGTACACCACCAATAAAAATCCGCCGGCCACGGGCGCGCGACTCCTTGCACGATGGCCGGCAGTTGTATCGAGAGCTGCGGCTGATGCGTCGCCCGCCACGCCAGCGTCCCGCCGATCCACAGCGCCATACCGAGCAGGAACCAGCCCGCGCCCCCGACTACCTGGATGTGCCGATGAAATTGCACCACCGTGCGGGTGACTCTGCGAATCCGCTGGATGGTGGCCCCGGCGTTCCATCCGTGCCGCCGCTCCAGTTCCGCCCGCACCGGCTTATTTTCCAAAAACGCCTGCAGATCCGCCTGAAAATCGCGCGCCGAGCGGTACCGCCGCGCGGCCGCCGGCGCTAGCGCCTTCATCGCAATGGCGCGCAACGCCACCGGGCAATTCGACGGCAGCGCGCGCGGCGGCCGCTTGGAGCGAATCAAACTCTCCAGCCTGCGCGTATTCTCCGCCTGGTACGGCGGCGAGCCGGAGAGCATCTGGTAGAGCGTCGCGCCCACTGCCCAAAGGTCCGATTGCTCGTCGATCTCGGAACGCTCCAACCGCTCGGGCGAGCAGTAACTGGGGCTGCCGAAGTTGGAGATGGTGGCGTCGCAATCGGCGCGCAGCGTCTTAGCGATGCCGAAATCCAGCAGCCGCACGGTATCGTTGGGACCCAAGTGAATGTTCGACGGCTTGATGTCGCCATGCACCACGGCCGATCGCCAGGTGTGGAACTTGGTGAGCTGCTCGCAAATCTCAAGCGCGATGGCGGCGGCGCGAATGCTGTCGATGGTGTGCTCCGCGCTCAGCACCTCGCCCAGATCGCGGCCCTCCACATATTGCATGGCCACGAAGAAGTAGCCGTCCATGTCGCCCGTCTCGTAGACTTCCACCACTCGCGGATCGAGGCCGAGCAATTCCCGCTGAATGGCCGCGCCGCGCCGCTCGGCCTCCATCACCAGGCGCGAATGCGCGTCGTTGGCCGAGCGGACCAGCTTCAGCGCCGTTTTGCGATTGCCCACGGTATCGATGGCCAGGTACACGTCGGTCATGCTCCGCCCAATCTGGCGGACGATGCGATAGCGGCCAACCTGCGTGGGGGCGGTCATTTGCGCAGCACCGCCCAGAGCAGCATGCCGATGAGCACGCCGTAGGTCAGAAACGCCAGCCTGCCGCCGAAACGGCTGGCCCGCCGGCGTTGGCGCGTCGAGCCGGGACGCGTGGTGGCTCCGGGACGCGGCCGGGTAGCGCCGTCGCGCCCGCGAAATTTCGGCCCAGCCACGAACAGCGCGGTGATATTGTCCTTCCCTCCGGCATCGTTGGCCGCCTCCACCAGGTCGGCGGCGATCCGTCCCGGGTCGCCATCGTAGCGCCCCGTGATGGAGCGGATCTGCGCGGCGGTAAGCTGGTCCGTGAGGCCGTCGCTGCAGAGCAGCAGGGCGGCATCTTCGCGAAAGCGGCACTGGCGGATCTCCACGAAGTCGGTGTCATCCACGTCCCGCAGGCGCGAGCCCACGTCGCGGAAAACTTCGTTGCGCCGCGGATGCACCATGGCTTCCTCCTCGGTGAGCGCGCCGGCATCTTCGTCTTCGCCCACCGGCGAATGGTCCGAAGTAAGCTTGCGGATGGCGCCGTCCCAGAGGAGGTAGAGGCGCGAATCGCCCACGTGGCCGATGGTGATCCTTCCCTCCTCCACCAGCGCCAGCGTCAGCACGCAGGCCATGCCGCGATTTTCTTCGTCCATCTGGGCGCGGCGGAAGATACGGTTGTTGGCGGCGGTAATGGCCATTTTGACACGCTCCTCGGCGGAAGCCTCGGTCCAGCGCATGGTTTCGCGAATGGTTTCCACGGCGGTTTGCGCGGCCAATTCGCCGGCCGCCTGCCCTCCCACGCCATCCACCACCAGGAACAACCCGCGCTCGGCGTCCATCCAGTAGCGATCCTCGTTGTGTTCGCGGAGCAGGCCGGTGTCAGTAGCGGCGCCCGCCAGCGGCGTCATGAGCGGCCCTCGCGGGAGTGCGCCAGAACGAAGATCACTACGAACGCCAGGAAGGCGATCACGAAAGGAATGTGCAGGTTGTAGAGCTGCCTCACTTACGCACCTCCCTCACTTACGCACCTCAAAGCTGAGCGTGATGGCTTCGGCCACGCGAATTTCGGCGCGGTCGGGCAGTGCCGCCTCGGCGCCGTTCGAAAGCCGCCGGCCGTTGAGCCAGGTGCCGTTGCGGCTCTGGTCGGTGATGGCGAAGGCGCCGGTTGCGGGGTCGCGGCGCAGGCGGAGATGCTCGCGCGAGACCTGGTCGCTCGAATAGAGCGGCAGATCCACCCACAAGCCGTCCCCGCCGCGTCCCACGCTGATTTCGTTCTGCGTCACGAAGTAGGTCTGCGGGCCGGAATCGTCGTTATAGCGGATTTCCGCGTAGACGCGGTCGGCCTGGCGGCGGGTGCTCTCGCGGTCGCGCACCACGCGCGCGGCAGTCACCGACGGCTGGCGCTCGATCAGCGTCGTCTTGGTGCCGCGGTACCCGGGCTGGACCACGTCATTCAGCTCGGAGTGGATCTCCACGTCGCCCGGCGGCACGGCGTTTTCGCCGTCGCTGAACAGCTCAATCCACCAGGTGCTCTGTGCGATTTTATACTCTTTGCGTGCGGCGCCGCGGCGGAAGAGCGCGCCCTTCTTGTTCCACTCCGCCATGCGGGCGGTGAGGGCGCGGCGGGCATCTTCTTTAATGAGGTCCTGGACGCCGATCAGGCGGTTGTAATCGTCGGGGTGTAAGTAGACGCTGAAGAGACAGGGCAACAAGATGCTGTAGCCCAATTCCAGACGCCCCAATTCCATGTTGCGGACCAG
>CAZARO010000398.1:0-5607 GCA_964487165.1 uncultured Solibacteraceae bacterium
GAAGGCGGTCCGCTGAACAAACGCCGTGTGGAACTCTCCGCCATTCTCGATTCCACCGATCCGGATTTGAGCGCGTTCCGGAAACGGGGCGGTAAGTTGATGGTAGTGATTGGCACGAACGATACCCTGGCTTCGCCGGGCGCTCAGTTGGCGTATTATCAGTCGGTGCTGGACAAGATGGGCCGCGCGGCGGTGGATTCGTTCGCCCGTTTCTTTGTGCTGCCGCAGACCGATCACGGGCTCGGCGGAAGGAACTACCACGTCGACGGCGACGGCAAAGAGATCGCGGTCCAGCAGATTCCGAGCACTTACAACCGGCTGGGCCTGATCGTGGATTGGGTCGAGAACGGCAAGGCCCCCGGAAAGTCGGTCCCGGTTACGGCGGGAGAGCGCAATTTGCCGATGTGCTCGTACCCGGAGTACCCGAAGTATTCGAACGGCCCAGCCGGGTCCGAGAGTTCGTATACTTGCGTGGCGAAATAACGGCGTCAATAGGCGCTGAGCGGAATACGCCCGTACCAGGTGGCCTCAAATCCGGCCCGATTATCCCCCCAGACGACATGTACGTATTCGCCGTCCACATCGACGGACGAAAGATCGTCGCCGAAGAGGAAATTCCCGCGGTCCGGAATGTACGGTGGCGAGATTGCGTGGCTGACCCTCACAGTCTTAAACGTCCGTCCGCCATCTCGCGACGCGGATGACCAAACGTCGAAGCTGCGGTCCTGATATTGTGCTTTCCAGATGAGTGCCAGAACGCCTTGTGCCGAATACTTCATGGCCCGGTGGCCGAAATTGGCGCCCTCCGGCACTTCAGCGGCCATCGCCGGCGGCGCCCATGTCTTACCGCCATCCTCTGTCAACGAAACCATCATCGTCCTGCCGATCGACCGCGCGATTGCATAGCGCCCGTTCTTCGTCGGATCGGCCGCCAGCATAACACCGCCGCCAAAACCTCCGCCGCGGCCTCCGCGGCCCGCCGTGGCGGCCTCAGGCGCCGGAGACATCGCAGGCAGTGGCGGAACTACGCGGTATTCGAAGGTCTTTCCGTCGTCTCTGCTGGTGCCAAGGACCGTACAGGGGCAATGCGCGTTCAGATTTGCCGGCACTTTGGTAGCGGAATAGGCAACTACCAGGGACCCGTGAGCCGCGCTGAATCCGCCCCGGCCTCCCGGGTAATCGTCGGAGTCGATGGGATAGATCACCCCCCATGTCTTTCCCTGATCGTGGGAAGCGCGGAGGAAGGTTCGGCCCCGGGCAACGCTCGCCGGCGGATATCCCGCATAGCCCTTGTTGGGGAGACTGGGATCGACCTTAGGTGCGGGGAGTGTAGCCGGATCTACTGTGTAGGTGGGACCGGTTCCGCTGACATAGATTGTTCCGGTAGATGCATCCGCAACGAAGAACGGCCGGTCCCAGGGCGATGCCTGGTCGAATACCGGATGGATGCCCGGCGGGTAGAGAGCCGGCGAGTGATCCGGATGAACCCAGACGGGCGAACTCCAGGTCTTTCCCTTGTCCGTGGACCATGCGATGGCTGAGCCGCCATGCATGTTCTTCGCTTCACCGCCTACCGTCCAGCCCTCATCGAAATCCGCACTGCCGCGATTGAGGTAGGCCAGGCAACCCATATAAAGCGTCCCGTCCGGCCCGGCTCCGGCGAAAGAATCGCTACAGCGGTTCTTATTGAACGCGCGCCGAAAATTGTCCTCGCTGAATTGCCAGGTTTTCCCGCCGTCCTGCGTCACGGCGATGTCCGTGCGAGACCCGTCCGGAGTGGAAAGCTCTTTGACGCGCAGATCGCCGCTGCCGGCACTGCCACGAGGCAGGGGCGTCTCCCCGCTGGGTAAGCGGTTGAGGGTGGCCATGGCGACGACAATCATGTTGTTCGGGTCTTTGGGATTGACAAAAATAATCGGCTCGCCCGCGCCGCGGTTGGGACCTCCCAGTAGCAAATACTCCTCGGACTTAAACGTCTCCGTGGTTTGAGAAAGCAACATCGTGGACGATAGGCTCGTGAGCGCAGCCAGCAGCCAAAGCCGTAAACAATATCGAGTCATAAGAGTCTGATCACCTCACCGCAGCCAATAGTGTCAAGGGAACGCCGGTCAACTACTGTACCGGAAGCCCTTGGCTTTTTAAGAATCGTTTGATGGCGCCGTACAGCGGCACATACTGCTCCGCTGCAAAGAAACCATGCTTGCCCCCGGGTACGGTATAGAGCTCGTTTGGCACTCCCACTTTGTCAAGCGCCGACTTCAGCCGGACGCTTTGCTGATACGGCACCACCGGATCGGCATCGCCGTGGATTATCATGGTCGGCGGCAAGCCGCCGCGCACGTATTCGAGCGGCGAAACGTGTTTCGCAATCTCAGCCTTGTTCGGCGAATCGGCTACCCAGGTCACCGCATAAGCCCGCTTGTTGGGGCCGTCGAGTAATTCGTTCACGTCGGTAATCCCATAAAAGTCGACAATGGCGGCGACCTTCGGCAATGGCGGCCCAGGGCACAGGCTGTCTACCTCCGGGTTCGCCGGCATCATACCCGTCGTCAGCGACAGGTGACCGCCAGCCGAATCGCCCGTCACCACCAGCCGGCTTACGTCAATCCGATATTTTTGCGCATTGGCCGCGATCCATCGGAGCGCGCACAGACAATCCTCCACTGCCGCGGGGGCGTGAGCCACTCGCGCAACGCGATAATCCACGTTCACCGCGTTCCAACCCATCGCGATATATGGCAGGAGGAAGCCGATTCCCGCTTCTTTCGTTCCACCGGTCCATCCGCCGCCGTGGATGAAAACTACGGTTGGCTGCGGACTCTGAGCGTCACGGCGCGTCCATATATCGAGAGTGTTCTTATAATCGCTCGCCGTCAGATAGACGATGTTCGGACTTATTTGGTAATGGCCGTAGAACTCGAGCCCCCAATTTGGGCCCGGTGGAAGCGGCGGAGGATTTCCGGCCGAAGTGGCTTGGGCTGCCGCCATGCAGGCAGTCAATAGTAGCATCGCTGCCACCGACAGGGTTTTCATCGCCCCTTCCTGAAGATCTCGAGATCGAACGCATTGGCCATGGCCTCATTACCGGCATCGCTGATGTGAATGTGATCTCCGGAATCGAAGTTGGGCCGAAGCCGGCTTGGGTGGTCAGGATCGCGCACAGCGGCGTCAAGGTCCACTAAGGCGTCGAAAGCGCCGCCTGTGCGGATCCATTGATTGGCGGCATTGCGGATCGATTCGGCGTTTGCGGTGCCAAGGCGTGTTCCCTCCTGCGGGGTGATGGTAGCGCCCACCACCCTGATGCCGAACGTGTGAGCCCGCTCGATCAACTGGCGGTAGCCCGCAATCAGATCGTCGCTGGTGAGCGGGTCATCGGAGTCCGTCTGGCCGTGGAGGCTGATATCGTTAATCCCTTCGAACACAATGAGCCACTTTACCCCGGGGCGGCTGAGCACATCGCGGTCGAACCGGGCGAGCGCGCTCACGCCGGCACGGTCGCGCAAAAGCTGATTTCCGGCGACCCCAAGATTGAGAACCGCTGCGTGCGCCGTCGCCTTGTTCGCCGCAAGACGCTTAGCGAGAACCGCGGCCCAATTCAGATTTGCATCCAGCGTGGTCCCCTGGCCATCCGTAATCGAGTCACCAAGCGCCACAACTGCAAGTGCATCGGACGGGGCAGCTACATCCACGGCGGAAAGCCAGAAGTACGCGCGTGTCAGGACGGGGTCGGGCATAACGGTCTGCCCGGCTGCATCGCCTTTCGAAATGTACGCCGTGTGCATCCCCAGGGAGTGATTGGTGGGAGGACCCGTATCTTTGGGAAGATAAATGGACACTGCCAGATCGGAAAACGCCGCCACTTCAAGATCGACCGGGTCGCTGTACAACAGCACCCCGGGGTCAACCGCGCAGTTCGGTTTTCCGTTAAAGGTCAGCGCCCGGTCGGTTCCCGGCACGATAGCCGAATCCTTATCTCGCAAAGCTAGGTGAGCCGAACCGATGGCCAGTGGAGTTCCATTGATCGCATTGGAGAACTCAACCCGAACCCGGCGCCCACCGATGCTCGTGTGCACCACCATCCGGACCGTCTGGTCGTTTAGCGTGGCGGGAATGTTCATCTGCGGCCCGCGGCCCCTTCCAGGTTGCCCACTTGGGGGCTGGACCTGGGGAGGCGCTGGCGCGCCCGATGGCACGTTTGTCGGTTGTCCCGTCGAGGGAGCCGGTGCTCTTCCACGGCCAGTTCCAAGGGTTGTCGTGGCGCCGATTGGCTGTGCCGTTGCCCAAGTCGAAACCCAGTGGTCCGCCGGTTTAACCGGCCCCTGCGCATGGGCCAGCAGCGTCACCAGTACAGCGGCGAAGGAAAGCAGCGGCAGACGGCCTTCGCCCGCGGCTTGACGTCTGGCTCGCATAGTAATATCTCCCTTCGTCGCAGAGTGCCACTCCCGGCGGAGAGCGCAAGTTCGCGCCCTCCGCCCGGAGGTCCCCTTAGAAGCTGACGGCGGCGTTCACCTGCATCGTCCGGCCAGAAGATACACTGTTTACCGTGCCGAACGCTGCCGATGTCAAAGTCGTATTGGGCGCACCCCAACGGACGAAATTGAACGGATTCGACGCATCGACGCTGAAGTCCAGCTTCACTTTTTCCTTGATCGGGAAGATTCGGCCAAGCGTGAGGTTCTCTTCCTTGTACCAGAAGCCGCGCACCCAGCTGAGGTTCGGATTCAGATTACCGAAATTGAACCCCGTAGAGGTAGTGAAGGCCGCAGCGTTGAGAAACTTCAGCGAGGGGTTGAAATTGCGCGGGTCAGTGATCAGATAAGGGGACACGCCCTGAACTGCATTGCCCCACTGGCTGTAGCCGATGGCGGCCAGATTGCCGGCCCCGGCGGTAATAGTGAGCGGCAATCCGGAGTTGTATTTGACGAATCCATTCACCTTCCAACCGGAGACCACCGCTTTCACCAGGCGAGACTCATGCAGGAAGGGCTTGCCCTCTCCGAAGGGAAGATAGTAAGACCAATTGAAGGCGAAAGAAGCGGCGGCATTCGGGTCCTGCAGCCAGTATCTGTAGCCCGGGTACTGGGCTGTGGCCAAGGAGAAACTCTTCGACCAGGTAAAGTAACCGAACACCGTAAGGCCGCCAGAAAGGCGCTTCGTGGCCTTGGTTTGCAGCGAATTGAATTTCTGTTGCCCGGAGGGTTCGCCCGGGCTGGTGGTAACCGAAGTGTACTGCGGATATGGCCGCAGAGCCTGGTAAACCGTATTCGCCCCGGTCTGGTTCACAAAACTGGGATAAGGCGAAGTAAAGCCGGCGGCGACAGCGGATGCGGAATTGATAGGCTGTAGCAAGAGCGACCCGTACTTCAGGTCGGCAATTGGTAGATAGTCGTAGTTGGCAGTGAATCCCAAATGCGTACTGCGACTGCCCAGGTAAACAGCCTCCAGTGAAAAGTCGCGCGCAACCTGACGCTGAATCGAGAAAGTATAGTTCAGCGTCTGCGGCAGTCGGGTATCGTTTGGCGGGAGATAGGAAATTGCCTGTCCGTTCAGGAAGGTCGGATCGGTGGAAGGCGGACGCTCGAAATTCTGGGGGAATGTTCCCGAATT
>CAZARO010000399.1:0-1799 GCA_964487165.1 uncultured Solibacteraceae bacterium
CACAATAGAAGCCGTTTCGGACCTTTTGCGAATTTTGCGCCGGAAAGTAGTTAGCCTGTTCTCTAGTCTACGTTGCCTGGCCCGCTCCAATGCCAAATCGCACAAACGATATGGTATGTTCTTCCGTTCCGCCACCAAGAAGGTCAGCAGATCCCGTCCGGGAACGACTCTGCCACAGGGCGTTTCGTTCGATTTGAGTTCAACGCACATTTGTTAGACTACTCTTGTCCTGGTAACCCTTTTGAGGGACGGGCCGAATTCAATATGGCCGAGTAGCTCAGGAGGGACCGTTTTATCAGTCCCGTGTTGTCGGCGTATGCGCCAAGTCTCTTTCGCAAAATCACATCACGCCCGGCTATTGCAATCAGGCTCCAGGACGTGGTGGGAAAGCAGCGGGAAGGTGCCCTGTCGCTTGTCGGGAGCCGGCAATCGAGAGCCTCGCAAGGTCTCTGGGTATGATATGCCGGACTCAGCGGCGCCGTCTATCTTTCCGATTGCTCATCACCCGCGCCTTCGCCACGCTCGCATTGCTGGTGCTGTTCTCCATCGGCGCAAAACTGCGTTAGGAGCGTCTTTGCGTGGCGGATGCTGCCGCTGCGATCCTCCAGGGTCGTGGAAAAGAGGCGTGAACAAGGCTTGGCATTGACCCTGCGCGATATCCGGAGGCTTGGCCACCCCGACCTACTTATTAATCCGCGACTTCTGAATCTGCTCATCCAGGGAATGCAGCAACTCCGGCGAATTCATCTGACTCAGCTTATCTCTTGTGGCCATCACTTCTTCCCGGCGCTTCAGCTTCAGGTACGTCAGGGCCAGATTGTATACCGCGCCGGCGTCGGACGGGCTCAGTTGCACCGCCTTGAGCTGGTTGTCGAGCGCGTCTTCGTACTTTCCCTGCGAGAGCAGCAGCAAGCCCAGACTATTGAACGCCCACGACATGCGCGGCGGCGGCGTGGCGGGCATCTTATCGAAACCGCGCATGAAGTAATCCATGGCCTGTCCGGCATCGCCCTTGCGGCGATACAGATTCGCCAGCAATAAGTAGCCTTCGTAATCGTCCGGATAGAGCCCCACATACTCGTTCATCAGGTCGATTGCCCGCGGCAGGCGATCCAGCGATTCGTTGTTAGTGTAGATATTCACCAGCTCAAACCGCAGCTCGCGATCCTTGCTGTCCAGTGCTTCGGCGCTTTCCAGGTAATCGGCCGCGACCGCGTCGTTTTTGTGCTTCAGGGCATCCTCGCCTAGCAGGCGTAGTAGCGTGACGTTGTTCGGATCTTTGGGCAGCAGCTCGCGCGCGTAACGCACCGCGTCGTCCATCCGGTCGGTCTTCATGGCCACCTGGATCAGCATTTCCTTGATTTCGCGATTGTCCCGGTCGGCTTGCAGGACGGCTTCCAGGGCGTTGCCCGCGTTGGCCATGTCGCCGGTGCGGAAATAAAGCCGCCCCAGCCGCTCCCGCATAGCAGTGGTGGCATTCGGCGAGCGGCAGGCGCTGGCATAATATTGGATCGCTTCCGCTAGATTGTTTTCCTGTTCGGCGATTTGGCCCAGGCGGTCGCTGATATCGTACAGTTGCGGCCTGGCTTTCAACACCAGGACGTACTGCTCCTTGGCCTCTTTCCAGCGCTTGGCCTGATACAGCAGATCGCCCAAAGTAATGCGCGCCGTGAAGTTCCCCTCGGTCTGCTGCAGCACGGCGCGATAGTATTGCTCCGCGCGCGCCGCGTCGCCGGTGTGGCTGAAGGCCTGCACCATCCAGCCGGTGGCCTCTTCGTCGTCCCCGTGCAGCACGGAAT
>CAZARO010000399.1:1809-5607 GCA_964487165.1 uncultured Solibacteraceae bacterium
ACGGAATCGAACTCCAGCGTCTGGATCGTCTCACTCCATTTGGCCGACTTGACGTAGCAACTCGCCAGCGTCTTGGTGAGCGGCCAATCGCCGGGCCGCAGCCGCGCCGCGCGCAGAAGATAAGGGATCGCCGCGTCCATGTGCCCCAATTGCAGCTGTACCCGGCCCATGCCGGCGTTCCCCGCCGCATTCTCGGGCGACAACTCCAGTACCTTTTTATATAGTTCCGCGGCCGCATCCCACTGAGACGCCGTGAAGGCCATGTCGGCCAGGCCGGCGGTGGCGCCGATATCGCCCGGCTGCGCCGCCAGCACCGCCCGGTAGAGCGGCGTCGCCAGCCCCGGCCGTCCGGACTTGGCGTAGGCTTCAGCCAGCGCATCGTCCACGGCGAGGCTCGCGGGCTCCTGTTTGTGGAGGTCCTCCAGCGCGGCGGTCGCCTTGGCCGCGGCGCCGGCGCCTTCCTCCGCGCGGGCCAGCAGAATGGCCGTCTCCTCGTCTCCGGGGACGGCCTGGCTGTACTGTTGGAGCGCGGTCTGCGCGGCGGCGAAGTCGGCCATTTCCAGATAGCAGCGCCCCATCATGAGCAGCGACCGTGGCGTCCCCTTGGACTGGCCCAACAGCCGGACCGCTTCGGCGCAATTGCCGGCGCGATAGGCCTCCGACCCGTGGCGAAACGCCTCATCGGCGGGCGCGGTCTGCGCCCAGAGGGCGGCGCGTGCCGCTACCAGCAGAAGGGCTTTGGAAATCAGTCCCACGGATCAATGATCGCGCATTTTCGCTGGCCGCCGGGCGCGCCGTCGGCAAATTCTTGGGGCAGCGGGCTTACGAAGCCTTACCCGGAGCGACCCGTGCTTCTGGGTACAATGTGGTCATGGTTCGATCGCAACACGTAATCGACTCGTGGAAGGCCATCCGCCTGGACGCAGCCGCGGCGGTGGAGGACTTTCCGGAAGCCGAGTTGGATTTCCGGCCCGCGCCTGACGTAATGACGTTTCGCGAAGCGGCCCGCCACATCCTGGATGCCGGCGATGGGCTTACCGGCGCGCTGCTGGCCGGCGAAGACAACTTCGCCACGCCGGAGTTTCGCCCCCGCATGAAGCAGCATATGCGCGCTCTTCCCGCCGATGCCGGTGCGCCGGCGCTGGCCGCCGCTCTCCGCGAATCGGTGGAGCAGCGGGCGGCAGCCTTCGCGGCCCAGCCGGCCGAATTCTTCGACCAGACGATCACCCGTTTCGACGGCCAGAAGGTCACCCGGCTGGAAATGTTACAGACGGTTAAAGAACACGAATTGACCCACCGGGCGCATCTATTTCTGTGCCTGCGCATCAAGGGGATTGTGCCCGCCACCACGCGCCGCCGTCTGGCGCAGTCCGCGGGCAGGTAGGATCGCGGCGGAGTTGCAAAAGCGGCAGGATATCGTATAACAGTAATTTCGGGAGGAATGAATTTCATGGTCACGTGTCCGGTATGCGATGGCGCCATCGATGTGGACGAGGAAGACGTCGACGAGGGCGACACGGTCAGTTGTGACGAATGCGGCGCCGATCTCAAGGTGGTGAGCACCAGCCCGTTGGAGCTGGAGTCGGCCGAAGAAGTCGAGGAAGAAGAGGAAGAGGACGACGACGACTTCCTGGAAGACGAAGAAGAAGATACCGATGAAGACTGGAAGTAAGCTCTTCATGCAGACAACGAAGTGGGCGGCGCTGTGGCTGGCAGTGTTCCTGATCGCCGCGGCCCCGGGCGTGGCGCAGAGCAAGAAGGACCCGGTCATGCGCAGCGTGATCGGGACAGTCACCACTCCCGACGGCAAGCCCGTGGTGGGAGCGGTGGTGCAGTTGAAGGACACCAAAACCAAGCAGGTTCGCTCCTTCTACACGCAGGACAAAGGCGACTATTATTTCCACGAGCTCAGCACCGACGTCGACTACGAACTGACGGCGTCGTTTCAGGGTGCCAGCAGCAATACCAGAACGCTGACCGTTTTCGATTCGCGCAAAGAAGCGGTGATCAATCTGCAGTTGAAACCCAGGAAATAGGGGAGTAAACTGTCGGGCGCGAATCGGATAGCCGGGGGATCCGCGGGAGGGGTACTCATGTCGCATTGGAAACGGCGGCAAACTGTTCTGCTTGCCGCGGGCGCAGCCGCACTTGCTTTTCTGACCTCAATGGGAGCGCAACAGGCCAGCCGCGGCGTGAACGGGACCGCTAACGTTGATGCCGGCGTGCTGCGCAACGCGGGCACGGCCAAGGATGCGCTCCGCGGCTCCTGGCTCACCTACGGGCTGACGCAAAGCGAGACGCGATTCAGCCCGCTTGACCAGATCGATACCACCAACGTCGGCCGCCTGGGGCTTGCGTGGAACTACGTGGTGGGCGCGGGTGGCGGCAATCAGGAAGCCACTCCGCTGGTCTGGAACGACACCATCTACGGCATCACGAACTGGAGCATCGTTTTCGCCGTGGACGCCCGCACCGGCAAGGAACGGTGGCGCTGGGACCCGGAAGTGAATCAGGATGCGTTGCGGCCGAAAATCTGCTGCGGCGCGGTGAATCGCGGCCTGGCCATCTACGGCGGCAGGATTTTCGCGCCCATCATCGACGGCCGGCTGGAGGCCCTGGATGCGCTCACCGGAAAAGTCCTCTGGGAATCGCGCGTGGCGTATCCGCAGGAATGGTACTCCATCACCATGGCGCCGCGGGTGGCCAACGGAAAGGTACTCATCGGCGTGGCGGGCGGCGACCATCCCACGCGCGGGTTCTTCGACGCCTACGATCCCGCTACCGGCGCACGGGCGTGGCGCTTCTACACCATCCCCGGAGACCCCGCCAATCCCCCGGAGAACGAAGCCATGCGGAAGGCCGCGAAAACCTGGGGCGGCGATTTTTACAAGGATGGCGGCGGCGGGGGAGCGGTTTGGGACGGAATGGCGTACGACCCCGATCTCGACCTTATATACGTGGGGACCGGCAACGCCGAACCCTGGGTGCAGAAGTTTCGCGGCGCGCAGGGACTGGACAACCTCTACACCTGCTCCATTCTCGCTGTCCGCGTTTCCACCGGAGAACTGCAGTGGCACTACCAGGCGGTGCCCGATGACAATTGGGACTACGACAGCGTTCAGCAGATGACGCTGGCCGACCTGACCATCGAGGGGCGCCCGCGTAAAGTGCTCATGCAGGCCGGCAAGAACGGCTTCTTCTACGTCCTCGACCGGACCACCGGGGAGTTCCTCTCCGCAGCGCCCTTCACACGGGTCAACTGGGCTCACGGCTTCGACAAGGCCGGCCGCCCGCTCATCAATCCGGAAGCGTTCTATGGCAAGGACGCGATTGAAATCTTTCCTACCGCCGGCGGCGCGCATAACTGGTCGCCCATGTCTTACAATCCGTCCACCGGTCTGGTCTATATTCCCACGACATATGGAAGCTGGACGTTTGCCGCCGGCGACGAGGTCATCCCCGCGCCCACCGGGCATACCGGCCTGGCCCGCGGTTTCCCGACGCCGAAACCGAATTCCATGCCGATCATCGGACCCGAGCCGCTGGGGAACAATCGCGGCGTGTTGGAGGCCTGGGACCCGGTGCGGCAGAAACTCGTCTGGCGTACTCCCGGCGGAGGTGGCATCGGAGGCGGTACGCTGACCACCGCCGGCAATCTGGTTTTGCAGGCGACCAACGAGGGCCGGCTGCTCGCTTTCGTGGACCGTCGGCTGCGCGACCGGGCCGCCAGCGAGGACGTGGTGCAGGAAGCGTTCATCGGTTTTCTCAACAGCCTGCCCAATTACGACGAGCAGCGCG
>CAZARO010000400.1:0-5598 GCA_964487165.1 uncultured Solibacteraceae bacterium
TTCAACTGTCCGTATAGCGCGTAAATGCCCAGTTGCGTCGGCAAAAGGATGGCAGCGCGCTTCAGAAAGGGGTCGGCGAAGCTGAATAACGCGGCCGCGCCGGCATACCAAGGGACCGTCAGCATGAGGCCGAAGATCATCATGCGCGGTAATTCGGCAAGCAGCCTCATATTCCACCAGACTTTATCCTCGTGCGTCTGCGGAATGGGAACGGCGTGGTTCAGGGCGAATTGAGTCAGGAAATAAGCTGCCAGACTGAGCCCGGCCACCCAGGCGACGGTGGACGGCCGTTCGCGCCCCCACAGGGCTACCGCCGCAGTGGGAACCAGCAAGAGTATGTTCTGGTGATTGAGGATACCCACGACAAAAGCAAGGCCAAAGAGCCAGTATTGTCCGCGGTACAGGAATAGAAAGCAGAAAGTATAAGTGAATATTACTCCGATATCATGGGCCAGGTAACCGAACATAGTCGGTAACACCAGGAGAGTTAGTAGTATTTGACCGACAGCCTTCAGCTTCTCCCCTACAAACAACGCCGACCATTCTCCGATAACATACACCGCCAGCGCGATCCCCACTCCCTGAATCGCGATAAAGGCTTGTATGTAGGTGAGACGAGGCACCAGGTGTTTAAGTAGCATCGCCGGCCAGATGAGAAGCAGGCGCTGTCCGAAGACCGGAACGGACCCCGGGTTAGTCATCATGGTCTGGATGTTATATCCCGGCCCTTGCTCCAGGTTGCCCCCCACGAGGCGCTGAAACAAAACACAGCCACAGGCCACCGCGACCGACACGGAAAACAATCGCACCGCCACTTCCGGACGCTGCAGCGTGTCCCGGTAGCGCAGGAGCAGGGCCAGCCCCGCCAGAATCGCCGTCAGTAGACCCAGGATGACGGCAACCACTCGCGGCACGTGCCCCGCCGGCGACGGTCCAAAGGCCGATTCCGCCTCACCGAAGCCGGGCAAAAGCTTGGCCCACGAGGCCGCCGGAAGGCGCCAGCCCCATAACAGGAAAGCCATCCACAGCACCAGCAAACAAGCGCCGGCAGCCCACAGAACAAAGGACAGGCGCGGCAAGCGAATGGCTGACATAAGTTAGTCCGGATCGAAGCTCCGATTATAACGCTCTCAGCGCCGGACCTCGCCCGAGTCCGCAGCCACCCTAAGCATGGAAGTGTCGACCGCCTCAAAATCCGAACCCTCCACCGTTTTCAGATCCGCGAGTGTCCGGGAACTCCAGTTGCTATCCGACGCTCCCGTGAGATACCAGGCGCCTCCGTTGTCGGAGAGAAACATCCCGTATTCTTTGAGCGCCGTCAGGATGACCTGAGCTTCCGGAGTCAGACCGCTAAGATCGAAAGAACTGCGCAGGCGGAATCGCTGGCCCATGGGAGGCAGGCTCGGATCGGTGGAGGAAGACGCGAAGTGCCGCGCCGGCCACATATACGTCCGCCGGGTGTGCGGTGTGGTGAAGCGCAGTGCGTGCCGGATCTGTCCGGCTTTGACTTCGTCGTAGCGGACCAGCCCCGCGAAGACGGGTAATCCGGCGGCGTCGGCGGAAGTCCAGCCTTCCGGACGGAGCTTATTCGATCGCAGATCGAAGATCGCACCGGAACTCGCTTGCCAGCTCAGGTGCCCGGCGTGCGCGGCGGCAAACAGCTCGTACAGCCGGCACGCCCCATTGTCCAGGACGATCACGTGCGCGTCGCCCGCCTTCTCGATCGGGGCTCCGTCGGGAATCCGGTAGGGGCCGCGGTCGCTCTCGTCTGACTGGAGTGCCACTTCTGCCACGCCCTCGCTGCCATCGGTGACGCCGTACGGCACGCTGAAATCGGCGTGCATGGGGAGGCTCGGGCCCATCGACTGGATATAGGCGCTGGAACTCGCGTCGAGCGGAAGATTGCGCACGGAAGTGTTCCAGATGTTGTTTTCCGGAAAAACCGAGCACCCGCCGGCGAGATGCACCGCGGGATTGTGATGCGGGATCAGCCGGACCAGGATCCGATCCTTATAAGACGCGCCCAGCTTGAGAACGGCCGCACCCGGCAGCGCCAATAGCGCCAGCACCAGCACCGTCAGCGCGCCGGTATACTTCTTCAGCCGCGCCCAGCCGATTTCCCGGCATACCACATAGCTGAGAGCGGCGATTGCCACCCACATCGACAGGAGGGCAGCCACGGTAGTCTTTCCCACTTGATCATGCGCCTTTCGATCAGTGCTTCAGCACCAACATCCCGTTGACAATCGCGAATCCCGGGCCCAGCTTGACGGCATTCATTCTGCCCAGCAGATCGGTCACGACGATCGAACCAGCCGCGGGACCGGCCATGCCCGAATTCGGGTCGCCCATCAGGCGCGAGACATCCACCGCTTCCATGTTGGAGCCGAGCACGCGATGCAGCGCCACCAGTTCCGAGGCATTCCAGCGCGGGTCGGCATCGTGCTGCATGCCCCACGGCATTCCGTTGTCGGCTAACATCGCGCCGTATTTCTTGAGGCCGCGGAGGATCACCTGCAGGTTGCGAGGGTAGCCGGAGATGTCGAAACTCGCCTTCAGGCGAAATCGCTGCCCCATGGGAGGACCATCGGAATGGTGCGAGGCGTAATGCCGCGCCGGCCACTGGTAGGCGCCGTTGCCCTTGCTATACGGCGCCGAAAAGCGCAGCGCATGGGTTACCTGTCCCGCCAGAACTTCTTCGTAGCGCAAGACGCCAGGCATGATGGGGAGACCCGCCGCGTCGGTGGATGTCCATCCATCCGGCCGGAGCGCGTTGGAGTTGAGGTCCCACTTCGCCCCGCCATCCGCCGACCATGAGTTGCCCGAGTGCCTGGCCCCAATCAGCTCGTAAAGAACGCACTCATCCTTATCTACCACGATCACATGCAAGTCGCCTCCCGGCTCAATCTGGGCATTCTGTGGCAGGGCGTAAGTACCCGGGTCGCTCTCCGGCGTGGCGATGCGGCCGACGGCGACCTTGTAGTTCCCGCCGGAGGCGATATTTAAAGGAAATACGTCGTCCAGGCGGAGGCCGGCTCCCGTCCCGATCTTGTCGAGAAACGCCGCCGATTGGGAGTGGATTGGCAGCCCGTCCACTGGGGCATTCCAGATGTTGTTAGCCGGAAACGACGGGCAGCCGGAAATGGTGGGCTGAGCCCAAGCGACGCATGCGAACAAACCGTACAGGGCTACCCTTGTCGTTGAAACCAATGAACCATTCATCGTAGCCAAATTCTACCCCGCGGCTTCGCCAGCCCGCAACGAACCGGCCCGCCGCGCTGTAAGGTCCCGCCCACGCCGTGGCAAAAATGAAAAAGCGCGGAGTACCCAGCACCGCGGAAGAACCGTTGCTCTCACTTGGGATAGACGCGGAAATCGTCGAAATATATGATGGAATCCCCGAGGGCCCACAAACCCACCCGTCCCGGCGCCGAAAACGTGGAGTCGCGGCCTTCCAGGACGCGGCGATGGTCCACGAAAACCTGGAAACGCGATCCGCGTACCGAGACCTTCAAAATGCTCCAGGAATTGGCAGGAATGGGATGTTTTACGCCCGCCAAAAGGGGAATCTTGGTGCCGTTCTGCACTTTGAAAACTGACACCGTATTCTCCGTGGCGTTGGCCCGCGCCACGTAGTAATTGTTTTCGTCGCGATATCGCCAAACAACCCCGCCCGCGAGGCCTTCCCGCCCGGAAATCGGCTTGATCCGGACGCTCACATCGGCATCGCGCGTCGTGGGGTCGTCCAGGATCGCCAGGGGCGCCCTCGAAGCCGCAGGATCGGCCGAAACCTCCGCCAGGACATAGGGTTGGGTAGGAGCGGTCTGGTCCTTGCGAATCTGCCACCCGGGTGCTTTGCCGGCGCCGTCTAAAGTCCATCCGGGAGGCGCCTGACCGATCTTACAAGTGTCGAAATTGACCACTTTTCCCGCCGGCGACAGAAGGCTGAACGCGTACAACCACGCCAGCGTCTTCATGAACGATCACCCAGGAACGATGGCGCTAAATATTTCATCACCCTTGCTTCATTTGTATCATACGGCGAACCCCGCCGGGAAACGGTCTAACGCAATGGGTACGCGAGCGGTATGCGCCGAGCCGCGACCGCAAGGGAGCGGTGTCCGAGGTATTTCATTACGTTTTACCTGCTACGATGCGCGTCTACGTGGCATCGGAGCCCGGTACCCAACGCGCAGTTATCCGCTCCCTAGCGATCGCGGCTCGGTATCGGAAGTTCGCTCGGGACCACTCTACGCAACGGCCGGCCGAAGCGCCACCGAAGCCGTCGTCAGGCTCACCGTGGCTGGCTGCAATCCCGGCGAACTGGCCTCTACATGGATGTCATCGGCCGATTTCGAAGTTTTTATTATAGCCATGCAAAATCCGTTGAAGGCGCGCCGGCCGTCGGCGGTGTCCAGTTCGTGGCAGCTGGGGTCGCCATTCCCCAGGCCGAGCAGCCGCCCGCCGCCGGAAACCTGAAACTTCAGCTGGTTATCGGCAATCGAGACTTCCCGGCCCTGCGCGTCCTGGATCTCCGCCGTGATCACGGCGACATCCTCGCCGTCGGCAAAAAGCTTCTGGCGGTCGGCGCGCAGCACGATTTTAGCCGCCGCACCGCTGGTTT
This sequence comes from uncultured Solibacteraceae bacterium, assembly GCA_964487165.1. Lineage (GTDB taxonomy): Bacteria > Acidobacteriota > Terriglobia > Bryobacterales > Bryobacteraceae > PALSA-129. Next base: position 4,625 of record CAZARO010000400.1, read on the forward strand.
CCCGCCTCGCCGTGAGCACCTGCCGGCCGCCCTTGAATCCCCTGGCTTCGATGGCGCCCGGAGCGTATTTCACCTTCCATGCCAGGTGCGTATTGCGGGTCACGTCCTGCGCCCCCTGGCTCTCGCCGTTCAGGAACAGCTCCACGCGGTCCAGATTGCTATGTACCCAAACCGCGATCTCCTGCCCTTCCCTGCCCTCCCAATTCCAGTGCGGGAAGAGATGCAACACCGGCCTTGCTCCCCACCACGCCTGGTAATAGTAGAAATTGTCCTTGGGAAAGCCGCACATGTCCATAATCCCGAAATGGGAATTGATGCACGGCCAGCCGTAAGGCGTGGGCTCACCCCGGTAATCGAACCCGGTCCACGCGAATCCCCCCGCCAGGAAAGGCCTGGAATCGTAGAATTTCCACCAGTATTCGGCCAATTGCGCCCATGGAGGATGCTCCAGGTCGTACGCCCGGACGTAGCCTTTTTCCTTGTCGTTGAAATAGATGCCGCGCGTCGACACCGTGCTGGCCGTTTCCGTTCCCACCATGGGGAGCGCGGGGTAGTCCTTGTGAAACTGGTCGATGCGGCCCTCGTTGTAATTGAACCCCTGCACGTCCTGCACCTTGGTGGCGCCATTGCCTCCCCAGCCGTAGTTCATCGCCTGCGTGATCGGGCGGGAATCGTCGATGGCCTTCACCACGCGCTTCATGGTCGCTTCGATGCGCGCGCCGCGTTCCGTCCCCTGCTCGGGCTCTTCGTTGCCCACCGACCAGATCACGATCGACGGATGATTGCGATGGCAGCGGACCATCCGCTCCAACTGGCTCAGCCCTTCGGGCGTGGAATCCATCATGCGGGTTTCGCACATCACCATCATCCCCAGCTGGTCGCACGCGTCCACCAGTTCGGGGGTGGGCGGATTGTGCGACGTGCGGTAGGCGTTCGAGCCCATCTCCTTGAGCCGCTCCACGCGATAATATTGG
>CAZARO010000401.1:0-5596 GCA_964487165.1 uncultured Solibacteraceae bacterium
ATTCGCAGCATATTTCCCCTCGGGAATCACAGTACCACAAAAGGCCGCCGCGCAAGCTTGCCGGCGGGCTCTCCTCTTGACATCCCACAGGTGCTCTGCGATACTCCTCTATATAACCCACAGGAGCTTATATGGCCCAGGCGAAATCGGAAATTCTGCAAGGCACCCTCGATCTGATGGTGTTGAAAACTCTGGACGCGATGGGGCCCCTGCACGGCTATGGCATCGCCCGCCGCATCGAGCAGATCAGCGAGGAAGCGCTGCAGGTGAACCAGGGAACCGTATACCTCTGCCTCATCCGCCTGGTGCAGAAGAAATGGATTACGGCTTCGTGGGGCACCTCCGACAACCATCGCAAGGCGAAGTTCTATGCCATTTCCCGGGCCGGCAGGAAACAGCTCGCCGCCGAAGCGCAGAACTGGGAACGAGTCTCCGGCGTGATCGGGCGTCTGCTGCAGTTGGCGACCAGGAGTTAGAGTATGCTGGACCTTTTCAGAATGGCGGCGGCGCGAATTCGGGCCTTCTTCCAGACTCCGAACCTCGACCGGGACTTCGGTCAGGAACTGGAAGCGCACCTGGCGATGCTCGCCGAGGACAACGTCCGGCGCGGCATGATGCCGGAGGAGGCACGCCGCCAAGCTCGCCTGCGGCTGGGCGGACTTACCCAACTGGGCGAAGCGCATCGCGAGCGCCGCGGGCTGCCAGGGCTCGACACCATCCTGCAGGATTTGCGATACGCCTTTCGCACCATGCGCCGCGACGCGGGCTTCACGGCTTTCGCGATTCTCATCGTCGGGCTGGGGATCGGGGCCAGCACCACAATCTTCAGCGTAGTGAACGCTCTGCTCCTTCGCCCGCTTCCCTTCTCCGATCCGGCGCGCCTGGTTTGGATTGCCAATACCGATGTCGATCATGAGGGCATGTCGGGCGAAACCGTACCGGTGGGCCACTTCCTCGCGCTACGCGGCCGGAACGAATCCTTTTCCGATATCGCCGCGTTCTCTCCCTTCTATGGCCAGGGCGACAGCAAACTTTCGGGCGATGGCGAACCGCAACGCCTCACCGCGGTGGCTGTCTCTCACAATTTCTTTCCCGTCCTCGGAGTGAAGCCGGTGCTCGGCCGGGATTTCCATGCCGACGATTGTCAATTCCGGTGGAACTCGCCGCGGGCAGTGCTCTTAAGCTATGGCTTGTGGAGGCGGCGCTTTCATGGCGACCCGGGCGTTGTCGGCCGCCTGCTCACGCTCAACGATTCCCCGGTCATGGCGATCGGCGTCTTGCCCGCTTCTTTCTCGTTCGCTTCCGTGTTCGCGCCCGGCACCGGCATCGACATCTATCTGCCCTACCCACTTACCGACGAAGCCAGCCAGCGGGGCAATGAGCTGGCCATGCTTGGACGCCTCAAACCCGGCGCGACCCTGCGCAGCGCGCGCGCGGAAATGCAGGTGCTGGGCCCGAGGATCCAGAGCAAAGATCCCGAGCGCAATTTTCAGCTGCTGTTGAACCCGCTGGAAGACCACGTCACGGAACATTTTCGTCCCGCTCTGCTTTTGCTGGCCGGCGCGGTCGGCGTGGTAATGCTGATCGCTTGCGCGAACCTGGCAAACCTGCTGCTGGTCCGTACCGCGGCGCGGCGGAAAGAAATGGCCATCCGGGCGGCACTGGGGGCCGGGCGCATCCGCCTCATCCGTCAACTGCTCACCGAAAGCGTGGTGCTGTCCTGCTGCGGCGCGGCGCTTGGTGTGACGCTGGCGACGGCGGGAACGCGCGCGCTGGCCGGGCTCGATGCATTCCGCATTCCGCTGCTGGAGAGCCTGCGCGTGGATGCGTCCGCGGTGGCCTTCGCATGCCTGCTGGCCGTTATGACGGGACTGCTTTTCGGACTGATACCGGCCGTTCAGGCTCCCGGCGCCGTTCACGGCTCGCTGCAAGACAGCGCTCGCGGTTCGAGCCAGGGCAGGAAGCAGACATGGATTCGCGGCGCACTAGTGGTGGCGGAGATCGCCTTCGCTTGCGTGCTGCTGGTGGGCGCGGGCCTGCTGATTCGCAGCTTCCTGCGGGTTCTGGATGTAACGCTCGGGTTCCAGCCCGCGATGGCGGCCGCGATGCGCATCGATCCCAGTTCTCAGTATTCCACGCCGGTGCTGCGCGACGGTTATTTCGTCGAGGCGCTGCGCCGCGTGCGCTCCCTGCCGGGCATCGAAGCCGCCGGCCTTTCCGACGTCTTGCCGTTGGGCGCGAACCGGACCTGGAACGTCGGAACAAAAGGCGTGGCGTATTCCAGAAGCCACCCACCGCCGCCCTCCTTCGTGCGCGTGGTGAGCGATGGCTACCTGAAGGCCATGGGGATCCGGTTGCTGGCGGGACGCGACCTGACGGCGCACGATACCGCCGCGAGCCAGCCTGTGATTCTCATCAACGAAACGCTGGCGCGGACGCTCTGGCCGGGGCGGAACGCCGTGGGACAGACTATCGTGGGAGCAGGCTACGTGGACCGCGAAGTGATCGGCGTGGTGAGCGATGTGCGGCACCTCTCGCTGGAACAAGAGGCGGGATGCGAATTCTATCTGCCCATAAGCCAGACTGGCGATTATTCCTCGGTCGACCTGATTGTGCGGACGACGCTGCCGCCCGCGAGCCTGGCGCCGCCGGTTCGCCGCACTCTCAGAGAACTTGACCCCACGTTGCCGGCGAACGACTTCCGCACTTTGCAGGATCTGGTGGACAAGGCCGTGTCGCCGCGGCGCTTGGTGGTCTTACTGCTGGCCGGATTCTCCACCTTCGCGCTAGTTCTGGCGTCGCTGGGAATCTATGGAGTGATCTCTTATTCGGTGAATCGGCGGACACAGGAAATCGGGATTCGCATGGCGCTGGGGGCGCAGGCTGGAGATATGCAGGCGCGGATCGTCCTGCAGACTTTGAAGCTCGCGGCGATCGGAATCGTGCTGGGCATGGCTGCGTCTTGGGCGCTGGCGCGAACTATCGGCAGTCTGTTGTTTGGAGTAAGTGCGGCCGACCCGGTGACTTATCTGGGCATGTTGGCCGTCCTGACGGCGGTCGCGGCCACAGCTGGATACTTGCCGGCGCGCCGCGCCTCGCGAATCGATCCGGCGACGGTTCTGCGGGCGGAGTAGTGGGGCAGAGATGGCATCCCAATGTCACTTACATTCCCTATATCCGGGTACCTGCATAATTAGTGGGGCGGACGCCCTCGTCCGCGGCCGCCCCCCTGGTCGGCCTACCTTCGGCGCTAGAGACTTGATTCTCCGAGAAGAGCGGGACCAGGGCGTCCCGTGGCCCAGAGGGCACCCCCCAGGAGGTCCGGCCCCACAATTAACGCAGAATCCCACCTCTCGGGGGGATGGCATCCTGCGGCCGAGTGGTACTCGGCCCGGTGGGTTAGCAGGGTACCCTCTGGGTCCCGCAGATTTGCAATCTGCCCCACTTGACTCCTCACAATTTCAGACTCTATGGATTGCGCCGCAGGCGCGTCCGTCTCTGCCATACTATTCCTATGCCTCAAAACGCCACGAAGGCTGCCCTTCGCGTGCGCCAGCTTCGCAAGACTTACAAAGACGTGGTCGCGGTGAACGATCTCGATCTGGAAGTGCGTCCGGGAGAATGCTTCGGGCTGCTCGGTCCTAATGGCGCCGGAAAGACCACCACCATCGAGATTTGCGAGGGACTGACCACCGCCGATGCCGGCGAGGTGGAAGTGCTGGGCCTCCATTGGCCGGCCGACGCCACGGCGCTGCGCCAGCGCCTCGGCATCCAGTTGCAGGAAACCCAGCTCTCCGAAAAACTTACCGTCCTCGAGACCATCCAGTTATTTCGCAGCTTCTTTCACCAGGGGCCGGAACCCCTGCAGGTCATCGGCCTGGTGCAGCTCGAGGAGAAGGCCAAGTCCCGCGTGGGCAACCTCTCCGGCGGCCAGAAACAGCGCCTGGCGCTGGCCTGCGCGCTGGTGGGCAACCCCGATTTTCTCTTTCTCGACGAGCCCACCACAGGCCTCGATCCGCAGGCGCGCCGCCAACTCTGGGAGCTTATCGAGCAGTTCAAGCTCTCCGGCCGCACCATTCTGCTGACCACGCATTATATGGATGAGGCCGAGCGCCTGTGCGACCGCGTGGCAATCATGGATCACGGTAAGGTGATCGCGCTCGGCACCCCGCGCGAGCTGATCGCTTCCGTCTGCGCCGAGCACCTGGTGGAGTTTTCCGCCGGCACGCGCGCCCATCCGCTGGATCTCACCGCGGTCTCGGCCCTCGACGGCATTCGTGACGTGCAGCACCAAAACGGCAGCGTCCGCATGCAGGTCACCGAACTGCATCGCGCCGTCCCCGCGCTGCTGGCTGAGCTCGGGCGCCAGTCTGTGCCGCTGACCGAATTGCGGACCCATTCCGCCACTCTGGAGGACGTCTTCGTCACCCTGACGGGACGGCATCTGCGCGATGAATAGCAATCACCCGCTGTTCCAATTGACTCTGGTCCGCTTCCGCGAATTCATCCGCGAACCAGAAGCGCTCTTCTGGGTCTTCGGCTTCCCGATCATCCTGGCGGCCGGGCTGGGAATCGCGTTCCGCAACCGGCCCGCGGAGGTCCTGCAGATCGCCGCCGTCTCGCCGCAACTGGCGGCGCCGCTGCGCGCCGAGAAGCTGCTCGACGTGCGCGAGCTCTCGCTCGCCGACGCCGCGGCGGCGTTGCGCAATGGCAAGGTGGCGCTGGTGGCCGAGCCGGGCGCGAACGGCGCCGTGGACTACCGCTACGACGACACCAACCCCGAAGGACGCTCCGCCCGCATGCTGGCCGACCGCGCCCTGCAACGCGCCGCCGGCCGCCGGGATCCCATCGCGGCCACGGACACCCTGATGCGCGAACCGGGCTCGCGCTATATCGACTTCCTGGTTCCCGGCCTGCTGGGCATGAACCTGATGGGCAGCGCCGTCTGGGGCATCGCCTTCGGCATCGTGGACGCGCGCCGCAAGAAATTGATCAAGCGGCTGATGGCCACGCCCATGCCGCGGCATTACTACCTGCTGTCTTTCGTGCTCTCACGGCTGGTGCTGCTAGTGGTGGAGGTGGGGGTGGTATTGGGCTTCGCTGTCCTGGTATTTCAGGTGCCGGTACACGGCTCGCTGGTGGCGCTGGCGCTGTTCTGCGTACTCAGCTCGATGTCTTTCTGCGCCCTGGGACTGCTGATCGCCTCGCGCGTGCAGACCATCGAGGCGGCTTCGGGCATGACTAACGCGGTGATGATGCCTATGTGGATCTGCTCCGGCGTGTTCTTCTCCGCGGCGCGATTTCCCAATATCATGCAGCCCGTCATTAAGGCGCTGCCGCTGACCGCGGTAATCGACGCGCTACGCGCTAACATGCTGCAAGGCGCGACCATGGCGCAGCTTTGGCCGCAAGTCGGCGTCTTATGCGGCTGGCTGGTAGTCTGTTTCTTCGTGGCATTGAAGCTCTTCCGCTGGCGGTAGGGCGCGCCGTGGAGTGTGGTCCCTAACTGACGGGCTGAGGCCCACCCCACCTGGTGGCGCGGGCTTCAGCCCGCGATTCGGCCTTGGCCATTTATAGCCTGCAGTCGGCTGTCCAG
>CAZARO010000402.1:0-5590 GCA_964487165.1 uncultured Solibacteraceae bacterium
GGTCCGCCCCACAATTAACGCAGAATCCCAGCTTTCCGGCAATGTAAGTGACATTAGGATGGCATCCTGCGGCGACCCAGAGGGTGCCCCGGCAATCGGCCTGCCGCTGTATCGATGGTGCGACCGGGCGGGTTGCCAACCTGCTGCAGGTTGCCAACCTGCCCAACTTAGTCGTCCATTTCAGAAGTTCGGTAACATATTCCCACCAGACCGCTCCCTCGCGGCCGCGGCTCAGAACGAGGCCGAATACCGAGCCGCGACCAACCGTAATTCCGAAACGGTGTACTTAGCTTCCCAAAGTTGCAGACTCTATGGATAGCGCCCCTACTTCTTCGGAGCCCCCACCGGCCGCCGGTAGACCGTCTCGAAGTCCGGCTTCGACCCCACATTCACGCTGGTGGTCGTCGACGACGTCGGCCCCGGCGTTGTCCCCGGCCCCGCTTCCGCGGCCGCCTTTGAATCCGGGAACGTCTCCTTCGTGGTCGTCTCCTTCGTCACCCGGCTGCCCCCACCCGGCCGCGCGTCGATGCGGTCGATCTGGTCCTTCGGAATGGCCGTCTGCGTCTTCTTCACGATGACGATCAGGTTCTCGTCGGTCAGTTCGTCCATCTGCGCCAAAACGGGCTGCGTCGAGCCCTTCTTGAAAACGCGAATCTCCGCGCCCGTCTTGAGGGCCTTCACTTTGGCCCATTCATCGTCCGCTCCAAACGCCACCACCCCGGCCAGCAACAGAAGAAGAAGTCCGCGCATAGTAGAAACTTCCTTTCAGCCGTGAGTCTAGCAAATCCCTGCCCCGAAATTCTTCCTAACCGTTTCGCGACGCCATCGTCTCACCCCTCGCGAGCTATTCCGAAGTTCGCTATAGTCGATTTCGTATGAGACCGCTCACTCTATCGCGCGACACCTTTCACATCCTGGTAGCCCTGGCCGGGTGCGACCGGCACGGCTACTCCATCCTGCAGGAGATCGCCGACCGGACCAACGGCGAAGTCCGCCTGAGTCCCAGCACCCTCTACAGCGCCATCAAGCGCCTGCTCGAAGAAGGCCTGATTCAGGAGCTGGAAGAGCGGCCCGACCCGCGGCATGACGACGAACGCCGCCGCTACTACCGCCTCACCCCGGCCGGCAGGAAAGCCGCCCTCGAGGAAGCGCGACAACTCGAAAAACTGCTATCCGACGCGCGCGCCACCGGTCTCGCGCCCAAACGAATCTGACCCTATGGCCGCCACACCGCATCGCGAAACGGGCCTTCTGCGGATGTACCGCGGCTGCCTGGCCCTCTACCCCGCCGAGTTCCGCGACGAATACGGCCGCGAGTTATGCCTCGCCTTTGCCGACCGCTGGCGCGACGAGCATTCGCTTCGCGTCTGGCTGGAAGGCGTCGGCGGCATCCTGCACGAAGCACCTAAGGAGCACCTCCACGTGATTCTCAAAGATCTGCGCTACGCCCTGCGCATCCTGCGCAAAGATACCACCATGACGCTGGCCGCCATGGCCATTCTGGCCCTCGGAATCGGCGCCACCACCCTGGTCTTCAGCCTGGCCAACGGACTGCTGCTGCGCCCGCTGCCCTATGCCGATCCCGGTCGCCTGGTAGCCGTGGCCGAGTATAGTCCGACGGACCCCAATGAGTACGGCCAAATCTCCTTTCCGACTTTTCGCGACTACGCGGCGCGCGCCCGGCTGGTGGAGAATGCCGGCGTATATGGCGGCGGCGCGGCAACCTTGCGCGGCGAAGGCGGAGCCGAGACCGTACCCGCCGGCTTTGTCTCCGACGGTGTCTTGCGCGCCCTCGGCGTGGCGCCGATTCTGGGGCGCATTTTCTCCCCCGAAGAGACGACGCCGAGCGGGCCGAAATCCATCATCCTGGGCGAAGAGCTGTGGACGCGGCGATACGCGCACGATCCGAACATCGTCGGCCGCAGCATCGAATTCGGCGACGGCAAGCGTACCGTCATCGGCATCATGCCCGCCGGCTTTCACTTTCCCGCCGTCGCCGATCTTTGGGTGCCCGATCAGACAGACCCCGCGAAAGCGGCGCGCACGAATTACGGCATGAGCGCCGTGGCGCGCCTCAAGCCCGGTGTCACCACGGAGCAAGCGACTTCCGAATGGCAGTCCATACTCGCGCAGATTCATCGCGAAAACCCAGCCGCCAACAATAATTGGAAGGCCAGTGTGACCACCCTGCGAACCTATGAAGCGCAGAACTATAGCCGGCAGGTCATCGCGCTGCTCGTCGCCGTGGCGCTGCTGCTCGCCATCGCCTGCGCCAACGTCAGCAATTTGCTGTTGGTCAAAGCCTCGGCTCGCGGCCGCGAAATGGCCGTCCGCATGGCCGTAGGGGCGTCGCGCCAGAGGCTGGTGCGCCAACTGGCGTCGGAAAGTTTGCTGCTAGGGCTGGCGGGCGGTGCGGCGGGAACGGGGCTGGCTTATCTGGGGCTGCCGGCGCTGCTCTCGCTCCTCCCGCGGGGCCTGCCGCGCTGGATGCACTTCTCGCTCGATGGCCGCGTGCTTTTGTTTTCCCTGGCCATCTCGCTGGCCACCAGCCTGCTTTTCGGGCTCGCGCCGGCATTCGGCTCGTCGGGTGTGGATTTGAGCGAGGCGCTGAAAGAAGGCGGACGCGCCGGCAGCGGGGCCGGCCGTCACAAGCTGCTGCGCAACGGGCTGGTGGTGGGGGAACTGGCGTTATCGGTGATTCTGCTGGCTGGCGCCGGCCTCACGGTGCGCAGCTTCCTGGCATTGCGGACTCAGAATCTTGGATACCAGCCCGGCCACGTGCTGTCGATCGAGGTAGTCTATCCCACGCAACGCTATCCCGACGGTCCCAAGGCCCACGACATGATCCGCCGCCTCACCGATGAAATCTCCGCCTTGCCCGGCGTCAACTCCGCGGCCTTCACCTCGGGCGTACCGCTCAATGACGGCTGGTCGCGTCTCTATACCATTGAAGGCCGCCCGCGCGACCTGCAGGACATGCCTTTCGTGAATCACGTGGTGGTGGCCCCGGGGTATTTTGCCACGCTCGGCATTCCGCTGCTCGAGGGCCGCGATTTTACCGACGCCGATTTCGACCGCCAGCACACCCTGGTAGTCACCAGGACCTTCGCCCGAACGAACTGGCCGAACGAAAGCGCCATCGGCAAACACGTTCGCTTTGGACCGCCGTCCCGCAACGAACCTTGGAACACCATTGTGGGCGTGGTGGCCGACAATCGGCACGAACAGCTCAAGGAAGGCGGGCGGCCGGTGGTCTATCTTACTTATAGCGCCGACATCACACCCTCGTCGCTTCTGGTGCGGGCGTCCGGCGATCCGGCTAAAATCGTCCCCGCGGTGCGGCAGCGAATTAGCGCCTTCGACCGCGATATCGCGCTCTACCACGTCATCACCCTCCCGGAATTGATCGAGCGGGCCACCTGGCAGGATCGTTTCCTGGCGATCCTGTTTCTGGCCTTCGCCGTCCTGGCGCTGGCGCTGGCGTCGGTGGGCCTGTACGCCGCGCTTTCGTATACCGTATCGCTGCATTCGCGGGAAATCGGCATCCGCATGGCGCTGGGCGCTTCCACCGCCAGCGTACAGGGAATGCTGATGCGCCAGGGGATGGCGCTGGCGCTCATCGGCCTCGCCATCGGCATCGCCGGCGCGCTGGCACTCACGCGCCTGCTCGCGGCGCAACTCTTCGGCGTCTCAGCCACGGATCCCATTACTTACGCAGTAACCCCGCTGGTGCTGTTGGCGGTGGCGATGCTAGCGGTCTTCGCGCCCGCACACCGGGCCACCCGCATCGATCCGGCCATCGTCTTGCGCTGTGAATAGCGCGTCGTAATGCATATCGATTATTGACCCTCACCGCCATCTCCCGCTACCCTCGCTTCATTGCACTTGGAGAGGGGAGAAAAAGTGAGTCGAAAACTGTCTGGTGTCTTCGCCTGTGTCGCCGGCATTCTTATCTTTAGCGCCAACCTGGCCGCGCAGGCTGACGCCCCCGAGCCGCTCAAAATCGGCGATGTCACCGTCTCCGGACTGGTCCACGAGCGCTACGAGGACTGGGACTTTTTCCAGGGCGCGAAAGGCGAGAACTCTTACGGATACTCCGGCTCGTTTCTGCGTCTGATGCTCAGCCAGCAGACCCAGCACGTTGACTGGTCGGTCGAATTCGCCGCGCCGATCTTACTGGGGATACCGAATCAGGCGGTGCAGGCCTCACCCCTCGGGCAGCTGGGTTTGGGCGCGGCTTACTACGCGGCCAATCACAATAATACCAATGCCGCCAGTGTCTTCCTCAAGCAAGGCTTCGTACGCGTCAAGGGCTCGCACTCCAGCGTGCGGCTCGGCCGTTTTGAATTCACCGACGGCGGCGAAGTCACGCCCAAGGATGAGACGCTGGCCATCATCAAGCGCGACGGCGTGGCGCAGCGCCTCATCGGCACCTTCGGTTTCGCCGACGTACAGCGCAGCGTCGATGGCGCGCAGTACACCTATTCCAATGGCCCCTGGAATTTCACCGCGTTCAGCGGCGTGCCCGACCGCGGCGTGTTTCAGGTGGATGGATGGGGCTGGGTGGTGACCCCCGTAACGTATGCGGCGGTCACCAAACAGGCCTCCTGGGGCCCGACCAAGGCCGAATGGCGCGTCTTCGGAATCTTCTATAACGACGACCGCGGAGTAGTGAAAACCGACAACCGTTCGACGGCGGCCAAAGCCGCTGACCACGCCGGCATCGATATCGGCACTTACGGCGGCCACTTCATCCAGGCTATCCCCACCTCGGCCGGCACATTTGATCTGCTCGGCTGGGGCGCGCTGCAAAGCGGGAAATGGGGCGCGCTCACACAAAAGTCGGGAGCCGCCGCCGTAGAGGGCGGTTACCAGCCGCCCGTTCTCAAGCCCCTTCGGCCGTGGCTACGCGGCGGCTACTTCTACTCCAGCGGCGACGGCAATGCCACCGACGATACCCACGGCACGTTCTTTGCGATCCTCCCCACCCCGCGCGTCTACGCGCGCTTTCCGTTCTTCAACGAGATGAACAATGTCGACGCCTTCGGCGAGCTGATGGTGCGGCCCGCCAAGCGGATGGCGATCCGCTCCGATATCCACGGACTCTGGCTGGCGAACAGAAACGATCTCTGGTATTCCGGCGGCGGCGCATTTCAGCCGTGGACCTTCGGCTTCAACGGCCGCCCCGCCAACGGAGCCACCGGCCTCGCGACCCTCTACGACGTGAGTTGGGACTATCAATTCACGCGAGCCTTTGCCGTAGGCCTCTATTTCGGCTACGCCCGCGGAGGCACCGTAATCCAGAAGATCTTCCCTGACGACCACAACGCCAAGATGGGCTACGTCGAAGTGAATTATCGATTCTAGGCGCGGGCGGTGCCCGCGATGTCCCTTCGGGACATGGAGACAGAAGTCAGGAGTCAGGAGTCAGAATAAGACCTGGCGTCTCGGGGCTTCGAAACTGACTTCCGAACTTCAAGCTGCAACCGGCCTATCGCGGGAAAAAGCGCGCCGAGTGCGAGTGCGGCACGCACGTGCCCCACGCTGTCGCCAGCCTTTATTCTGACTTCTGACTTCTGACTCCTGTCTC
>CAZARO010000403.1:0-5584 GCA_964487165.1 uncultured Solibacteraceae bacterium
CTTCCCACCAACTGGTGCAGGAGAAGCTGGCCTGGATGATCACCGAGATCACCAAAGCGCAATTGCTGGCGGTGCAGGCCGGGCGCCTGAAGGACCGCGGCAAAATCGAGCCGGCGCACATCTCGATGCTCAAGCGCAACAATGTGTCCATGGCGCTCGATTGCGCCCGCCTCAGCCGCGACCTGCTGGGCGCCAACGGAATTACCGACGAATATCCCATCATGCGTCACCTCTGCAACCTGGAAACCGTCAAGACATACGAGGGCACCGATCATATTCACGCGCTGGTAATCGGGGAAAAGGTCACCGGAATTGCGGCCTATAAATAAGGTGCCTGCGGCGCCCCCATCGACACAAATCGTCGATGTTTGGGAATACAGGAGTCAGGAGTCAGAAGTCAGAATATGAGATCGCACCGTTCACCGAATCTGCATGCCGATCCCAGAGCTGCCAGTCGCGCCCGTACACCGCGGCGTCTCCGCTATTCTGACTTCTGTATTTTGACTCCTGACTTCCAAATCCGTACGGATTTCGAGGGCGGAGCCCTCGCCTGATGCTGCTCTACGCTCTTACCATCGTGGTCAGTGCCTTCCTGCTGTTTCAGGTGCAGCCGGTAATCGCCAAGATCATCCTGCCGTGGTTCGGCGGATCGGCCGCCGTGTGGACCGTCTGCCTCCTCTTTTTCCAGGTGGTGCTGCTCCTGGGATACGCCTACGCCCACGCCCTGGTCCGCTATCTGAAACCGCGCGCGCAGATGATTCTGCATACCGTGCTGCTGGCGGCGAGCCTGGCCGTCCTGCCGATTTACCCCAGCCAGTCGCTCAAACCTTCCGGTACGGCGGACCCCACCTGGGGCATTCTGGGCCTGCTCGCGCTCACCGTCGGGCTGCCGTATTTTCTGCTCTCCACCACCGGACCTCTATTGCAGGCCTGGTATTCCCGCGAGCATAAAGGCGCCATGCCCTACCGGCTGTACGCGCTCTCCAATGCCGGGTCGATGTTCGCGCTGCTCAGCTACCCGGTGCTGTTCGAACCCCGCCTGACCACCCACCAGCAGTCGTGGACGTGGTCCGCCGCGTACGGAGTGTTTGCGCTGTTGTGCGCCTTCACGGCGTTCCGGGCGCGTAATTTCGCGCCGCTCGAAACGGCGTCGGCCGGAGCGCTCGCGCCCAAACCATTGGCGCGGCAATACGTGATGTGGCTCCTATTGCCGGCCACGGCCTCGCTGCTGCTGCTGGCCATCACCAATCACATCTCGCAGAATGTGGCCGCCATTCCGTTCCTGTGGATCCTGCCCCTCAGCCTATACCTGCTGAGCTTCATCCTGTGCTTCGAAGGCAGCGGATGGTATCGGCGGAATCCCTATCTGCAACTGCTGGCCGTGGCCGTGGGCGGCATGGCCTACGGCATGATCAAGGAAACGCAGGACCAGGCCAACATGCCCATCTGGTGGATCCTGGTGCTTTTCGGACTGGGACTGTTCACCTGCTGCATGGTGTGCCACGGGGAGCTGGCCCGCCTCAAACCCGATCCGCGATACCTCACCCACTTCTACCTGGCGATCTCGGCCGGCGGCGCTTTGGGTGGAATTCTCGTCGGCCTGGTGGCGCCGCACATCTTCCGGAGCTTTTACGAATTGCCGCTCGGCCTGGTGGCCTGCCCGGTGCTCATCCTGTTCGCTTTGATCCTCGATCCCGAGATCGCCGAGTGGTTCCGCGGCTGGCGCATGGCTCTGCCGCTGGCGGGCGCGGCCGCCACGGCCGTGATGGCGGTCTACCTGGGGAGGGAAGTCCGCGACCAGGCGGCGGATTCGCGGGTGCTGGTGCGCAACTTCTATGGCGCGCTGCGGGTGCGGGATATCGGAACCGAAAATGGCTTGACCACCGTCCGCGGCCTGACCAACGGCACCATCAACCACGGAGAAGAGTACCTGTATGTGCCCAAACGCCGGATGCCCACCACTTATTACGGTCCGCAAACCGGAGTGGGGGTGGCCATCCGCGAGAAACAGAAAAAGGGCCACATTCGCGTGGGCGTAGTGGGGCTGGGCACGGGAACCATCGCGGCCTACGGACAATTAGGAGATTATTACCGCTATTACGAGATCAACCCGCTGGTGCCGCCGATTGCCAAGGGCGAGTTCTTTTTCGTTCCGAATTGCCCGGCGAAACTGGACATCGCCATGGGAGACGCGCGTCTCAGCCTGGAGCGCGAAGCGCCGGAGAATTTCGACGTGCTGGCGGTGGATGCCTTTTCGAGCGACGCCATTCCGGTCCACCTGCTGACCCGGGAAGCCATGGCGCTGTTTTTCCGCCATCTCCGGCCGGACGGCGTGCTGGCGGTACACATCTCCAACCGGTACCTCGATTTGCAGCCGGTAGTGGAGGGCGAGGCCGACTCCCTCGGCAAGCTGACGCGCACCATCGATACCGAAAACGACAACAGCGTAGATGTCTTCGCCGCTACCTGGGTGCTGGTCTATGCGCCGGACAGCGGTTTCGACCCGCCGGAATTCCGCGATTCGGCGGATATCAAATCGCGGCGCAAGGTCCGCATGTGGACCGACGACTACAGCAATCTCTTCCAGATTTTGAAATAAGTGGTACGATGTGTATGTCCGCGTCCGCATCCCAGTTTCTTGGTAAACAGAGCCTGTGGTCTGTTATCATCGAGACTGTCGAGGAAAATCATGGACGCTGCACAAACGATCATTAAGAAAAGTGTCTTCTTTCTTGCAACCGCGCTGTTGTTGACCGCGCCCTTCCAAGTATCCGCACAGCCTACGTTGGCTGTGAACAGCACCTCCGTCGCGATTGGCAGTTCGTCGTGCAACGACTATCAAGGCGTCACCCTGACGAGCAGCGGTGCATCCATTCCCTTTTCGGTTTCGGTGACTTATCCCAACGGCACCAGCAACGGCGATAACAATGGAGCCTGGCTTTATGCCAGTATCCCCAACGCCGGCAGCACTTCGAACGGTGTCACCATCAGTGCCGCTACCGGCACCACCGGAGTCACATTGACCGTCGGGTTGAACCGCTCCATCGGGCAGGTGACGGATACCGCACAGGTCATTATCCAGGACACCAATACCGCCTCCGACAAGATCGTTCTCACGGTCTATTACGCGCAGAACACCTCGTGCGGCGTCAACACCGGATCCAACAGCAACGGCTTCATCAACGTCAGTCCCGCCAATATCTCGCTCAGCGCGGCGACCAACGGCCAGCAATCGACCAGCATCACCATCCAGAACATCACCGGTTCCGGGCTGACCTTCGGATACAGCGTGTCTCCCACCGGCTCGTGGCTATCGGCAGCGGCCACCACCACCATCATCACCGGCAACGGCAGCACCACAATCAACGTTACTGCCAACGCCAATTTGACCTCCGGTGTGAACACTTATAGCGGCTTTGTCACCATCACGCCGCAAACCGGGTTCGGCTCGGCCCTGAACGTCCCGGTGACGTTCACGGTAACCAATGGCACTACCACGGGCACCGGGACCGGAACCGGCACCAACACCGGTACCCTGACAGTCAACGGATCCACCAGCAGTACGTACACTACCACCTTCTCGTATGTCAATCCGAACCCTCCCGGCGGGCAGTGCATCGCTCTGCAGGACACCGCTACCGGCGCCAACAGCTACACCTCCACGGTGACCACTAACAACGGCGGCAACTGGCTGCTGGCAAATAACCAACTCAATACCAACACCATCCAAATACTGGCTCCCGGCACTCCCAACGCCTGCGTCGAGCTCACGCTGAACCCGGGCGTGGCCTATAGCTTGGGCAGCGGAGCTTATCAGGGTGCCGTAGCCCTCACTTCCTCCAGCGGCTCAACCGCCACCATCAACGTGAATTACTATGTCGACGCCACCGGTGCGGCGCAGGGAATCACGGTGAACCAACCGTCGACGGGCCTGATTTATGTCTTCCCCAACGTGCCGGCTAACAGCGCCGTTTCGCAGGACGAGGTCTTTTCCCTTACCGCGGCCACCGGTTACACCCTGGGAATTGCCACTTTGGGCAACGGGGGCAACGGCTTCAGCATGAGCAGTCCGATTGCCTCCAATAATACCGAGACCTTCACGGTAACGTCGAACTCCGCCGGCCTGGCGCCGGGAATCTATGCCACCACGGTCACCATGACCAGCACCATCGGTTCGGCGACCGGCACCACCACCATCACCATCATCCTTCCAGTGGGGCAATCCGGCTCCTCCACCACCGTCGGCAACAGTTCCACAACGGTGGCGCCCACTTCCCTCTTATTCCAGCAGCAGGCGGGGAGTTCCTTCTGGACGAGCGGCAAGGAAGCGCAGGCCATCACCGTTACGGGGGCAACGGGCGCCCAGTGGAGCGCCCAGGTGGTTTATCCCAACAGCACCAATACCGGCTGGCTGAATCTGGACTCCGGAAGCGCGGGAAGTTTTCAGAACGGCCTGGCAACTGTGCTGGTGGACCTTTTTAACGGCGTAACCAGCCTCTCTCCGTCAGCCACGCCCTACACCGCCACTATCAACATCACCACACCGAGCGGTACGTTCTACGTCTCCGTCAGCCTTCTGGTGACGCCGTCGAACGCTCCGGTACTGTTGGGTATCCCAGCCTTGTCTACGTTCTCCGCTACTTCGGGAGCCAATACCCCGACACAGAGTGTCTCCGTGGTCGGCAGCGATAACACGGGTTCCACCACCAGCCCGCCGATTACCGCCGGAACGCCGACGGCCACCTGGGTGTCCGTCAGCACCAGCGGCAATACCTTGAATGTCACCGTCAATTCCACCGGCCAGAGCACCGGAGTGTATGCGGCCACTATCCCGATATCGGCCAACGCCTATTCCAATTCCATCCAGTACCCGGTGGTCATGGTTGTGAACGGCGGCGGCGGGGGCAGCGGCAATACCGGCGGAGCGCTGACGTTGAACCCGTCGTCGCTATCGTTCCCCGGCGTGACCGCCCAGATTTCACAGAATCTCGACGTAACGGCCACTACGTCCACGCAGTTCGCCGTGACCCACCAGGAAACCAGCTGCACCGCCACCACCTGGTTGAAAGTCGGTGACGGCAATTACTCGGCCACCACCACCGTGACCCCGATCCTGGTTACCGTGAACCCGTCTGGAATCGCCACCGGGACCACCTGCACCGGCGTCATCAATCTGGCCTCTGTGGGGACGCAGACCGTGAACGTAACCATGACCGTGGGGGCATCCTCCGGCAGTGGCAACGTCACCGTGACCCCGACCAGCATGAACTTCGCCTATACCCAGAACCAGGCGGTTCCCGCGGCGCAGACGGCGACCGTTGTGAACGCAATTTCCGGCACGGCTTCCATTCCGTTCACCGTGTCCATGAATCCGGCGAACAGTTGGCTGCAAGTCAGTGCCACCTCGGCCCAGACGCCGTATAGCAGCCCTGGACTTTCGATTAGCGTGGTGCCCGGCAGCATGGCGACTGGCACTTACAACGGCACCGTCACCATTACGCCGACCGGCGGCAACGCGGTGGCCATTTCCGTGACCCTGACGATAACCGGTAACGCGGTGGTTTCCGCTTCTTGTAACGGCACG
>CAZARO010000404.1:0-5584 GCA_964487165.1 uncultured Solibacteraceae bacterium
GCACTGCCTCGCGTACATCCACGCCACTGAGGTCGGCGGCACGCACCCGGCGCTCATTGAAGCCATGGGACGCGGCGCCCTGGTGCTGTATCGCAATACTCCCGAAAATGCCGAAGTCGCGGGCGATGCCGGCATTGCTTTCGAGCCCGCCGAACTGGCGGACAAGATCCGGCACCTGCTCGATATGCCGGAGGAGCAGCGCGAGGTGTACCGCCGGCGGGCACTGGAGCGGGTCCGCGAGAAGTACTCCTGGGATGCGGTGACGGATGCCTATGAGAGGCTGCTGGGAAAGCTGGCGGGGTGACGGACGCCCCCGCCGGGCTTACCGCGGTTGAGCCGGCAGGGTGATGAGATAGGCGTGACCGTTACTGGCATTCGCTACGATCTGCCCCGCCTCGTTAATGCCCGTGGCCTCCTCGAGCCAGATCCCCTGCCCCGCGCTCACCAGGCTATTCAGGTCTGCCATCTGTCCCGTCTTCCATAGAAAAGCCCGCATGGTCCCGCTGGCCGTACGCGACCATCCCACGATCCAGCCGCTGCCGTTCACGCCTTCCGCCTGGCTCTGGTTGCCTCCCAAAGTCCCAAGGTCCGTCATCGCTCCCTGGCGGTAAAGGAAAGCATGCTCCACTCCGCTCTCCGGCATCTGCGACACCCCCACCACCTCGCCCGCGTCGTCGATTCCGTACGCCATGCTATTTTTCCCGCCCAGCGTCCCCAGATCCGTCAGCCCCGCGCCGCTGTACAGGAAGGCATGTACCGTAGAACTCCCGTTCACGTGCGCCGACCCGGCCACCTGCCCGCTGTCGTTGATGGCATGCGCCTCGCTGCCCGCTCCGCCCAGCGTCCCCAGATCGATCACCGTCCCCGCGCTCCACAGAAACGCCTGCGACGCCGATGATGCGCCGGCTCCCTGGTCGCCTACGATCTGCCCGGCATTGTTGATCCCGCTCGCCCGCCCATGCGGCGCCTGGCTAAGCACGGTGGCCGTTCCCGAGGCGTAAAGAAAGCTGGCGGCATCGCGGTCCGCACCCAGGTAAGCTCCTACAATCTGGTCTTCATCGTTGATGCTGTAGGCAGCGCTGTTGCGGCTATTCCCGGCGTCCAGATCCGTCATGCGCCCGGCATCCCAGAGGAACGCATGACTTACCGAACACCGGGGGCAGGCGCTGTCGGGATGTCCCACCTGCCCGGTTTCGGAACTGCCTACCACCTGTCCCAGGTTGTTTATTCCATAAGCGCTGGCCGAATTCCCGCCCAGCGTCCCGAGATCGACGATACTTGCCGGCCGCGCTGGCGCCATCCCGATGGCCGCACCGCCGATCGGGGATTGCTCCAGTGCGCGAACGCGGCTTTGCGATTTGAGGGAAGACACCGTCACCGCGCCGGCTTCGCACCCCAACTGCAGGGCGCCATTGATGTCGATCTGAATATCGACCACGTTCACTACTCCATCGCCGGTCAAATCGTTATTGGGGGCACTCGAACCGAGGGCTTCGTCGACCATGGCCTGGACATCCAGGACGTTGACGGCTCCGTCCTGGTTGACGTCGCAGGGGCTCCCCTGTCCGATTGACACCGTCGCCTGTGCAGTCTCCGACGCGTTGGATGTGGAAGTGACGGTGACGGTGATGCTTCCGCTCTTGCCGGAGTTCAGAGTGGCGTTCAGCGGGATCTGCGCGCCCGCGAGACCGGGCACGTTAAAGGCGGGAACCGATTGTCCGCCGTTGAGGTTCGCAGTGACGTTGCTGGAAATGTTGGTGATGGCCGCGGTGTAGCTATCGGGCTGGTTGCCGGTGTTAGTAACTTGCAATAACAGCGGCACAGACCCGGGAGTGGAGGGTACAGAGGCGGGCGACGGGTTAATGGCGGCCGATACGCTCTGCGATCCCGAAACCTGGACGGTGGCCGGCATGACCGCCTGGACTGCCGGATTGCCCTGCGATACCGCCTGGACCTTGAGAGAATAGTTGCCGGGCGCGAGGAAGTTAACGGTATTCAGGGTGATGGGGATTACTGTCTCCTGGTGCGCCGCCATCGGCCCCACTTTCGATTGGATGCTGGCGGCTTCCACCAGCGGGCCGATAATCGAAAGGTTGAAGCTGTCGCTCACTGTGCCTCCATTGGTCAGAACCACGCTGAAGCCCGCCGTCGGCGTCCCGCTGCCGGGACTGATATACCCGTTTACGCCATTGCTCACCACGTTTACCGTCAAGGGGGCGTTCACCACGGTTGAGCCGTACGACACCTGGATCATGAGCGTATAGGCGCCGGGTGCCACGCTCGCATTGGGCAGTGTCAGCGAGCCGGTCAATGTGACGGTGTTGTTGAGTCCCGGTAGAACGTAGGGCTGATTGGTCGGCTTGAAAGAGATGTACCAACCGTTATAGGCGCTGGGGTTGGCGTTGATTGTGGGGGAGCCGTCCAGAACCCCGAGATAGTCCGCATAATTTCCGGTATTGGTGACCGATAACTGGAAGGTAGCGACGCTGTCCTGGCCAACGGTGATCGTGCTGGGGTTGAGGCTGGTGGTGAAAGCCATGAACTTGGTGGAGGGATTTCCCCCGGAATTGTTGGCCGGATTTTGAAGACTCAGCGAACCTCCCACCGATGCTGTAATGCCTCCGGCAGTACTTACAAGGGCAAAAAAGTTATAGAGGGCCGGCGAGGCATTTAATGGAGTAGTCAGCACCAGATTGTAAGTCTGGCTGCCTCCCGGCGCCACGTTCACGCTCGCCGGCTGACTGACGCCCCACGAGCTTGGAATTCCCAGGGTAGCTGGAACGAAGGTTTGCGCCGAGCTGGCCGGATTAGTCACCGTGACCATGTAAGTGGCCGAGCCGCCGGCGTAATTCACAGGTTGCGTGGCTGGCGAGATAGTAAGAATCTGCTGGCACAGCACCGTGAGTGGCGGCAGGGTATAAGTTCCGGAGCCGACGGTGGGCAAAGTATAAGCCATTTGGCCGCCCGCCACCACTGTCGGAACGTCGCCGGGGTTGACGCCGGTGACATTTACGTTGAAGGTAATCGTGTTGACAGTGGGTTGAGTCCAGGTGTAGGTGGTCGTAGAGCCATTGACGGTTGGATGGGGATCGGGGGCCGGATTGAAGCTGGATGGGTCGACGGCGGCATTTCCGCTATTGGGCAGATTCAGCGACACCGTCAACTGCGGGCCATTGATTTGGCTCAATTGGAAGGCGGAGAGTGCATTGGTAGTGGAGGCCGGAGTGGCACTAAGCGCGAAGAAGAAGCCATTCTCCGCGATGGTCGGATTCGCCAGGATGTTCGCAGTGTAAGGAATATAGCGCAGCGCATTTGGATTGCTGGCGTCCACCAGGACCAGTTGCGAGGCTTTATTCAGCGTGGTATTGCCCACGGCAAACGTATTGCTTCCCAGCGGCACGATGAAGGAACCGGCTTTGTCCGACAACTGCGTGGTCACCGAATCGAGCAGCACCGGGCTCTGTGGGTTGCTGGTATCGAATGAGGAAATGACCAACGTCCCTACGTAACCGGAATTGATGTCATAGATGCCCGTGGAATCGCCTACCGCGATCGCCAGGTTGCCCTGGCTCTGGATGGCGACGCCGGAAATGAATGCCATGGCGGGGTCATTGACGGTCATGGCGATGGCCGGCGAGGAAGGGGTGCTGGTATTTACCACCAGAAGTTGTCCGGTGACGGTCGGGCAACTCGGATTTTCGATATCACCCTGGTTGGAATTACTGGAGGCAAAATAGGTCGTATTGCCGTTGACCGCTGTGCCATACCCGATCTGATAGGGACCACCGCCGGTCTGGCTGTTAGGAATGGCTGTAGCCCCGGTTTGGGTGCACACGCCGTTCTGACTAGCGTACGCTGGAACGTTGGTCACGTTGCTGCAAGTGTTGGAGCTGTAAGTGCCGCAGGGATAGACATCGTTCAGGAAGTTGACGGCTCCGGTAGTCCCGGCGTTGGTGAGGTCGGCGGCCCAGATATCGCCGGTGAACGCAAAGATGAAGTTCGAATATGGGTTATAGGAAGTGGTGCTCTGGTACATCAGAGCGGTATTTCCAGCGATGTACAATCCGGAGCTATCGCCGCGCGGAATATCCACGGTGTTGCCCACCTGCACCGGGCTGGTGGGATTCGCCAGGCTGAAAACCGAGAAGTGCGTAGGTATCGGATTGGCCGTGTGATTGCCGTCGTACCGGCTGTAGCTGATGACGAAATACGCTTTGTTGTTGTTGTTGTAGATCGTGCAGGCCATCCCCTGGTAACCCGGAACCGAACTTCCGTCTTCGGTGGTGAGAACCGTATTCGCAAACGTGCCCAGCACAGTCATCTGGCTGGGATTGGTTACGTCGACGATATTCACCACCGAGTCCGAACAGACGTAGGCAAGCTGCTGCGCTCCGTTCTGGTAGAGCGTCATGGCGCGCGGGACGCCTTGCATGGTGACGGTGTTCAGCAGCGTGGATACCGGATTGGGCGTCGAATCGCGCGTAATATTGAGTGCCACCTGCACGGCGCTGCTGCCTGGCGGGACCGATCCCGGCGGCGTGGAACCGGCATTCGCGGTGAGGGTCCCCGAAAATGGAGCGCCGACCAGAAAAGCGCCGCTGGCAGTGGCGCCGGGGAATACCTGGTTAGGATTGTCGTTGTAACCCTGCACGGACACCGTATAAGTCCCGGTGGCGAAGTTAGCGGAATTAATGGTCCCGATGGTCACGGATTGCAGGGTCGTGGTGGGAGTCAGCGTGAAGACCTGGCTCTGCGCTCCGAAGGTGATGGTGGTCCCCGCGGAGGTGTAGGGCTGCATCGTCAAATAGGCCTGGGTAGTCTCATTGACCTCCGCAAAAACGCGCGCCGTGACGGTAAACGTGGTGCCCGGGGGGCCATACGCCGGACTGACGCTCACATTGTCGATGGAAATCTGCTGCGGTCTTACCATGAGGCTCCCCGGGGCCGAGATAGAGAATTCCGGCGCGCTCACGGGAGTGGCCACCACGTTGAACGTGAACGGCGCGCTGAGCGATGGCCCCGGCGTCAGCGTCAGTATGGGCTGCGTTTGAAATTGATCGGTCTCGAACGACGAGCTGCCAGAGGGGCCGAGTGTGACCGAGGTAAGGTTGAACTGCGAGGTAACGCCGGCAGGCACGCCGGTCACGCTCAAGGTATACGCCGTCATGCTCTTGGAGAGATTCACCAGCCGAACGGTGAAGGTGGCGGCTGTATTGGGCTGCGCCACCTGGCTGTTGGGGCTCAAAAAGATCTGGGTGTTGTAGTTTTCCACCTGGGTAATGGCCGCCCCGATGGGACAAATCGCGCTGTCCAGGTTAGCCAGCGCAGCCGATAAAGCCGCCGGCGTTGCCGAGGCCACGGCATTCGCCGCGGTCGTGACCGAACCGGCGAACGACTGCAGATACGACACCTGATTCAAAGCCCCGGCGATTACCGACACATCGCCGCCCACGCGCGAGACATAAGCGGGATTCGCCGGCGCCCCCGCGGCTGCGTTCATGTCGTTAGCCAGCGTCGAAAACTCGTTCCCCAGGCCGTTCATGCCGGTCTGTTGCGCCGAGACTGCCGCGTTCAGGCTGCAAGT
>CAZARO010000405.1:0-5567 GCA_964487165.1 uncultured Solibacteraceae bacterium
AAAACTGAAGTGCGGCATCATACCAAGATTGGGCAGATCGAGCTCGTCCATGATACGCGAAATGACACGGTTGCCGGCCTCAAGCCGCCGAGTTCGGCTAGCCACTTCATCCGACAGCAATACCCGAAAAAAAACCGCCCATTCATCATTCGTTGGGTCCTTATCGATGGTATAGCGGATGTAGCGCACCCGAGGGGCTTCCTCGGACAATACCGTCCTGATGGCCGCGGTGATCTGAGCGTCTTTCCTGACTTCGGTAGGTACAAACATCCTGACCCCAGAATATCAAACTACCCCTCCGACTTCTTCCGTATCTTGATATCCAGCCGCTTGATCTTCTGATTCAACGTCGACAGCGGGACCCGCAGGCTTTCCGCAGCTTCCGTCTGGCTCCAGCCGGATTGCTCCAGCCGCTCGATAATCACGCGCCGCTCGAAATCGTTGACGATCTCGAACAGCGACGCGTCCACCGGCAGCGGGGCGCCCTCGCCGCGATGCAACCGCACTCCATTGGCCTGCAGCAAGGAATCCGGCAGCACATCCAGCGGCACTTCCGACGCCGAGGCCAGCACCACCGCGCGCTCGATCACGTTTTCCAGTTCGCGTACGTTACCCGGCCAGTTGTGCTCCATCAGAACCTGCATGGCCTCCGGTTGGAAGCGCAGGGTGGAATGGCCGTCGCTGTCCAGATACTTCTTGTTGTCCAGGCAGTATTGCGTGAAAAAGTGATCCACCAACAGCGGGATATCTTCGCGGCGTTCGCGCAACGCCGGCAGGCCGACTTGAATCACGTTCAGCCGGTAGAACAGATCCTCGCGGAACTTGCCCTGCTTCACCAGTTCGCGCAGGTCGGCATTGGTCGCCGCCAGAATCCGCACGTCCACTTTAATGGGATCGGTAGAGCCCAGCGGCGTGAATTCGCGCTCCTCGAAAACGCGCAGCAGTTTGATTTGCGTTTCCGCCCCGATGGTGCCGATCTCGTCGAAGAAGATGGTGCCGCCGTCGGCCACTTCGAAGTACCCCTTCTTCGATTGCACCGCGCTGGTGAAAGCGCCCTTCACGTGGCCGAAAAGCGTCGATTCCAGCAGGTCGGGCGGCAACGATCCGCTGTTCACGGCCACGAACATGCGGTCCGCGCGCGGCGAATTGGCGTGGATGGCCTTGGCCACCAGTTCCTTCCCGGTGCCGGTTTCGCCTGTGATCAGAATCGTCGACCGGCTGGGCGCCACCTGCGCCACCAGGTCGAGCATGCGCACCACGCGTTCGCTTTTGCCGATGATATTGGGGAAGGCGTAGCGCTGTTTGAGGGCCCGCTTGAGGTGCGTGTTTTCGTACTCGAGCCGCCGCCGCGCGATCATGCGGTCGATCTCGATAATCAGCTTGTCGTTATCCCAGGGCTTGGAAAAATAGTCGTTGGCCCCCAGCTTGAGCGCGCTCACCGCGGCTTCCACTGAGCCGTATGCGGTGATCAGAAAGATGGGCGTTTCGCGGTCGCGCTTGCGGACCTCGGTCAGCACGTCCATGCCCGACATGTCGGGCATCATGAGGTCGAGCAGCACCAGGTCATACCCGCGGTTCTCGATGCGATGCAGGCCTTCGGCGCCGTTCTGCGCCAGGTCCACCGAGTAGCCCTCGGAAGTGAGGAGCATTTCGAGGCCTTCGCGGATGTCGACCTCATCGTCGACTACCAGAACATTGCCCTTAGTTGTGTTGGCGGCTGCGGAGGGAAGCGTCGTTTCAAGCGGCATTTACCGGGGTCCTTGCGGCAGCCCGGGATATCGGCAGTTCCAGACGGAAGCGGGCGCCGCCGTCCGGCCGGTTAGTAACTTCAATCGAGCCGCCATGTTCTTGAATGATACCGTAGGTCACCGAGAGACCGAGGCCCGTACCTTTGTGCGCGCCCTTGGTGGTGAAAAACGGATCGTAGATGCGGCGCAGGTGTTCGGGTGCGATGCCGTGGCCGGAATCGGCTACTTCCACCTTCACGCCGGGGCCGTCCCGCCAGGTGCGCACTTCGAGAGTGCCTCCGCTGGCCATGGCGTCGCGGGCATTCAGGAAGAGATTCAGGAAGACCTGCTGCAGCTTGCCGGTGTTGCCGTGTATCGGCGGCAGGGTGGCGTCCAGCTCGCTCTTGATCTGCACTCCGGACTTCTGCAACTGGTGCTCCAGCAGGGAGAGCGTCTCCTGGATGACTTTATTCAGATTGACGTCGCCGAAGGAAGTGCTGGAGGTGCGCGAGAAGTTCAGCAGCGAATTGACGATCTCGCTGGCACGGAAGGTCTGCTTGGCGATCTTGTCGAGGATGACGGTCTTCTGCGGGGCGTCCTCGGCCATCTGCTTGGCCAGCATTTGCGCATAAGTGGAGATCACCGCCAGCGGCGTATTCACTTCGTGCGCCACGCCGGCGGCCAGCAGCCCGATGCTGCTCAGCTTGTCGGCCTGCACCAGCCGCTGCTCCAGTTCGGCGCGGTCGGTGACATCGTCGAAGATAATCAGCCGGCCGATCTGCTCCTGGTCCTTAGAGACCAGCGGCGCGATAGCGATGTTCAGGGTGGCTTCGCGGAACCGCGCCGGCAGCGAGAGCGCGCTGCCGTTGCCGTTGCCACCGCCATTGCCATTTCCGCCGGCGGCCACCGCGCTTATCGCCGGCTTGAGCACGAACTTGTAGATGTGGTGGATTCCCGTTTCGCCGCGCACGCGGTCGAACTGGTCGGCCAGTTCCGCGGGGAACAGCTCCGAGAGTTTGCGCCCCAATGCCTTCTCGCGGGTGACGCCGCTGAGCTGTTCGATCTGCGAATTCCAGCTCTCCACGCGGTCTTCCAGGTCAGCCGCCAGAATGCCGACGTTGATGGATTCCACAATATTTTCGCTGAACTCCTTCAGCCGCTCGTACTCCTCCACCTTGCGTTGCAGGGAGCGGTAAAGCAGGGCATTCTCGATGGCGAAGGCCACATAGTCGGTGAGGGTAAGCAGCAGTTCCACGTCCACGCTGGAAAGATATTCGCCGTCGTGCGTGCGGCTGACTCCTATGTAAGCGATGGTCCGGCCATGCACTTTGCAAGGCAGATAGTAAGTGAAATCCAGGTCCGCGATGGTGCGGCGCACCGACGCCGGCCAGGAGCGCGACACGGCATCCAGTTGATGGCGGGTGCGCTCGAAGAAAAGGTACGATTCGGGCAGTTTCCAATCGAGGAAACTCAAGTCCAGGTCG
The DNA here is from genome assembly GCA_964487165.1 of uncultured Solibacteraceae bacterium. GTDB lineage: Bacteria > Acidobacteriota > Terriglobia > Bryobacterales > Bryobacteraceae > PALSA-129. Next base: position 3,212 of record CAZARO010000405.1, read on the forward strand.
GGCGGGACGCCATTCGGCAGCCGGGGATTGTTCCCCATCAGGCTGGTGAGCCGGAATACTGCTCCCTCCGATCCCTCTTCCGCCAGGAAGAAGCCCAGGTGCTGGATGGAGAGGGTTTTCAACAGGCGCTCGCCCACCGACGCCAGCATGGTGTCGAGATCCATCTGCGAGCGCAGTTCGCGCGCGAATTCCACCATGGTGCGGCGATAGTCGTAGCGATCGCTGTAGAAATACTTGTCGAGCCACTCCTGGATCCAGTTGCGGATGGGTTGGAAGAGGAAGGCCGCGGTCAGCATGACGATGAGCGACGTCATGTTGCTGGGATCGGTGAAGCGGCCCGGGACGCCGGGTCCGGTGAACTTCTTGGAGACCAGCGTGCCCAACGAGAAAATGGCGCCGTAAAAGGTGGCCAGCACGCACACGGTAGCCAGGGTATAGGCGTAGCCGCGGCGGAAAAGAATGTCGACATCCATCAGCCGGTAGCGCACGATGGCATAGGCCAGGGTGAGCGGAATCAGCACCATGGACAGCACCGACAGTGCCTGGTAATAGCCCGGAATGGCGCCGAGGGCGTACGGCAGCGCGTAGAACACCGCGTAGGGAAGCACTCCGCATACTGTGCCGTTGCGCAGCCATTTGAGCTGCTGGCGTACGATGGGATCTTCCGTCCTGCGGTATTCAGCGTTCAGGGTGTAAGCGCCCAGCAGGTACAAAACCGGCGGCAGCAGGACCCACGGCCGGTCAAGCAGCCAGCGCAGATCCACTTCCGGAATTCCGGTCTTCAACGTACCGGTGGCGACCGCCAGGTAAAGTGAACTCAGCAGCAGCGCGGGCAGATAGAGCGCCACCACCTGGGAACGTGCCTGAAACCACTTGCGACGCTCCGGAAACGTCAGGCAGAAGTGCAGGAATATGGTGGGGGCAAACAGCCCCGCTCCCACGTTCACGAAATAAATCATGGTGTCGAAGGTGTCCAGGTTTCCGGTGTAATGGAAGCTGTAAGCCGCGAACGACATCAGGCAGAGAATGTAGAAGTGCTGCGCCTTCTGGGCGCTGCCGCGCCGGTAATATACGAAAAGTCCGATCAGCAGGTAGGCGACGGCCAAAGCGTCGACGTAGAACACCGCCGGGTTTCGCGCCGCTTCCCCCACGATCACCGTGGCCTCAACCGGTACGCCGCCATGTTCCACCGTATAGGTGGTGCGTGTCCAGGCACCGAGCCGGGCCAGGATCTGGGGAACATCGAGTGCCCGTTGGATCAGGGCGCCATGAATCCGCACCAGGCGATCGCCGGGATGAATGCCGCTGGTACCGGAGGTGCCGGGCGCCACTGAAAGAGCTACTACGCCGGAGGCGCGATCGACCCATATGATGCCATCGTCGGGGAGGCGGAACCGGTTGTATTGTCCGAAGTTAACCACTGCGGCGACACCGGCAGCGAGTGTCAGGATCGTGAGGATCGCAGTGGACAACTGGAACTTGAGTTCCTGAAGCATAAGCGCTGCCGATACACGTCAAGCGAGATAAATATATCTCGTCGGCAGTAGCACGTTTAGTGCCGTCTGGAATTCATTGATTTGTATTTAGAGTATCATTTTTTTCAATGACTTACGAGCATCGGCGAAAAGCGGCTCCGGTTTTCGGAAGATTCCCACTACGCGGATGTGTATCCCGCCGGGAACACCTGAGCGCCGGTTAAGCCAGGAGATGAGAGGGATATTACCTTTGGGATACTGTCTGTCTCCCTAGGCCCGTATTGGTAGTCCTGGAACCGAATGTATTTGAGCAGAGATGCTGTACACTATAGATGATTTAGCAACGAGGCGCGTTTCGCGGGCTCAGCCGTGAGAGACGCGAATAAAGGGTGGAGGGGCTCGCCAGGGTCCTCTGAGGTTATGAAGAAGATGAGAAGGTCGTTATTGCTCCAATCCGTGATGTTGGTTGTGGGAATGGTTGTCTCGGGTTGCGCAGCCTATTCACAAACCGCCGCGGCACCGAAGACTGAGCCGCCTGGGCCGGCGACACAGCCGCTCGTTTCTCTTTCGCCCGCCATGCCGGTGACGACGGATGCTCCCGCCGATCCGGCGAAGCTGGCCGAACCGGCCGGAACCAAGCCGCCCAGCGAACCGGTATCCGATAGCTTTGTGCTCGGTGCAGAAGACCAGATCACGGTCTCGATGTGGGATGAGCCCAAGTTCGACGGAGTTTACATAATTCGTCCCGACGGCAAAATCATGGTGAAGTTGATCGGAGAAATTCAGGCGTCCGGACTGACCCCCTTACAGCTTCAGGAGGCCGTCAATAAGGCTGCCTCATCGCTGTTGCGAACCCCCCGCTCCACCATCAATGTGGTCGG
>CAZARO010000406.1:0-5562 GCA_964487165.1 uncultured Solibacteraceae bacterium
TGGGGGTAAAGGCTTGCCAGGTGGGAGAGCAGGGTTTGTCCATGGTATTTGCTGCTGATGATTGTGGTGTAGGCATAGCCCCGGTTGAGCATGTAGTTTGAGTGTACGCTATGGCATCTGCGGCGCGGCGGCCAGAAGGTTTTTGCGATCCAATCGGCGCAAAGGGATAGTTTAGTGGGACTCGGGCGGGAAACACGACGCCACGCGTCACGGGAATTCGATGGACTGCGGATTGATGTCGAGCGCTTCTCTCTAGAAGAGGTTCCGGACGCTACCCAGGAAGATCTCTGGATGTGAGGGGCTGATCAAATAGCCGAAGAGAATCCTCGCACGCTGCTGTTACGTATTCTGGCTCATTTCCCGTCTGGGGACATAGAGTATGCAGCGAGGATCATCAAGAAGCTGAAGCTCATCTCCTCGAACCCCGTTTCGGGACGACTACATCTTATTGTTGGTGGAAGGAGCGTTCCCGCCAAGCACGCTCTCGGCGTATCCCATAGCACATCGAGGCCAGATTTTGGACAGCCGCGAGTTGTAAACGGCTTCGGTTACGAAAGCTGTCTGCGAGACTCCGTTCAGCCCGCTCCTTCGACGACGTCAACGCCGCACAAAGATCGGGCGTCTGCCGCCGTGGCCAGGTGGTTATGCGCGATGCCAGGAGGGTGCCTGTAGCTGCTCGATTACGAATATAAAGGCATTGACGAGTAGCGGTTCAATTCAGGCTTCCGCAGACCGGCTTTCCGAGGTGAGGCAATTCATGTACAATGAGCGAACTCATGTTGTTTGCTTGCGGAGCTGGCATTCTACTAGCCGATCAGTGGTGCAAGAGAGCCGTGTTGGTACGCAGGACCGTCTATAACCGTCGCTTGAGCGCTATTGTGAGGTTTCGATTAGTGGAACACCGCGAAGGCGCCTACGAACGAAGCGGCGCGCGAGTCGCGCTTGTGCTTGCCTGGGTTCTAGCGGCAGCTTCGGCCGCGATCCTGCATCGCTTCGGAGCGTGGTTCCACGGCGCCGCCGCCTTGGCCGGTCTGGGCCTCGCGTTTGGCGGCGCCGCCAGTAATCTTCTGGATATTCTGCGGCGCGGGTACGTTGTCGACTTCATTGATTTGGGATGGTGGCCGGTGTTCAACCTCGCGGACGCGGCCATTCTCACCGGCTTGACAGCCGCCCTATGGAGTTAACTGAGGATCGAGACATGCGGCCGATCCTGTTTCGGTGGCAGGGCTTTACGGTCTGGAGCTATCCCGCCATGTTGTACGCCGGCTTAGTGGCGGGAATTGCGGCCGGAAATCTCGCGGCTCACGCTACCGGCGTCGATGCCTTGCGCGTCTTCGCGGCCACGCTGGTTCTGATCCCGCCCTCCATCATCGGAGCCCGGCTGCTCTATGTGTTCACGCATTGGCGGCAATACCGCGGCCGCCAGCGGCGCATCTGGAGCCGGCGGGAGGGCGGCATGGCGATGTACGGCGCACTGCCTGTGATGCTGCTGTTATCGGCTCCTCTCGTGGCGGTGCTCGGCCTCGGCTTCGGCCGGTTTTGGGATGCGGCGTCTTTCACCATCATGACCGGAATGGTCTTCGCCAAGACCGGCTGCCTGCTGAACGGATGTTGCGCGGGGCGCTGCTCCTCCAGCCGCATCGCTCTCTTCCTGCCAGACAGCCGGGGTGTGTGGCAAAAGCGGATTCCGGTGCAGTGCCTCGAGGCCGCCTGGGCCGCGGTGTTGTTGGCCACCACGGCTGGGTTCGCCGGCCGGCTTCCATTCCACGGCGCCTTATTCCTTTTGGTGGCGGCTTTGTATAGCGCGGGACGGTTGGCACTCGAAAGTCTACGCGAACGGGAATCCGATGCGGGCGGCGGCGTCTTCCTCGCCCGCGGCTTCTCTATTATCACGGTGGTTTCGGCGCTCGCAATTCTCATCGTTCAATGGCCCCGGTAGAACCGGAGGGAGGGACACATGGCAAACGCTCTGACTGGCGACTACGACGTCGTTGCCGCGTTTTCACTAGGCGCGGTAAACCGCATCCTGGCGGCGATGCATCGGGGGAAACGGCTGCCCCATTCGCTCTCCGTTGCGGTGAATGATTTTCCGGGGCGCCCCCTGGGCGTTACCGCGTTTTCGGTTGTGAACGCTGCCGGCCAGGCCGTTACCGATGCCGCCATGGTGAAATACGTGGCGTACCACGCCAAGCCCGCCACCCCGTTCAAGCAAGAAATGCTACCAAACGTGGACCCGGTGGTGAACGCGCCGCTGCCGCCCGAACGCCCGATGCCCACCGCCGCAGAGCCCGATGACGAATCCATCTGCCTCTCCGGCGTGGCGCAGATCCAACTGGCGGCACCGAAAATGCATCTTTCCCCGGCTTCCAGCGCCTCCGCCGAAATCCACACCCCGGTTATGATCCGCTACGTCGCCGATTCTGAGACGCGGCCGTTATCGCAGTTCATGCGCGGAGAGTTTGTGGTCTCTTTCGGCGTCAAAGACGCGGCGGCGGGAGGCGGCTCCAACATCGTGGTGGACTTGGCAGGCGCCGGAAACATTCAATTCAACTCGGGCTGGTCCGCTGCCAGCCTCAGTCCGAGCGACCGCGCGGCCATCGACACGGCGCTCTCCGAAGCCTTGCGGGATAGTCTTCAGCCTTCCAGCACGGCCCGGCCTTCTTCCATTCGAGCGCTGAATTTGAAAGGCTTTGCCGAAGCGCAAGCGGTCGCCGTGCTGATGAACGTCGCCAGCCCCGGCCACCCGGACCCCGACAGCGTGACCATGGTCAGCATGAATGCCGGCGATCAGTTCACGCTGACCGTAAACGGCGACGCCATCGCCCGTCCCTTTGCCGCGGCGGTGAATGCCGCCATCGATTCGCTCGCAGAACAAACCATCGATACCACCGTCCCGATTTCGGCAAACCTCGGGTTCGCAACCGTCACCCGCACATTCCACATTTACACCAAGGTCACCATAAGCGATGCCATCGTCGAGTTAGGCGACGACCCCGCGCTGGACCCGCCCGGTATTCCCGGCACGGGTCAAATTACGCTCACGATTCCCGTACACGTCGGCTTTGGCTGGAAAGACAAGCCTTTCTTCGTTCCCGATCCAAAGGACTTCGATTTCACCATCGTGCAGCTTTTCAGGCTGACCCTGAATGGCCGCGAAGTGGGATTGGAGACGGTGGGAGGCGTCGAGGTCAACATTCCCAAAGGCGTTCCGAGAGACTTGGCGAATACGGCCGGCGCCCAGGCTGCCGCTCTCTTCAATAATGCCTGGAAGAACCAGCAGGGCGCGATTCAAAGACAGATCGACAAGGCGTTAGGCGCCGGCGGCCTGGAGTCGCTGGTGAAATCGATGATGAACCCCGTGGCCGGGCCTGGAACGGAGGAGATCGATCCGCGCCTGGAGTATACGTCCTTCGAAATCCAGCCCGAAGGCATTGTTCTGCATGGAACCGTCGCGGTGCCGGAATGGCCCGCCGCGGCTTGCGAGTTCGAGTTGGACCCCCGGGCGGGCTCCTCGCGGCCCCAGTACAACGCGCTCAATTGCTGGATTCCGGGCGGCACGATTGCGCAGTATCAGTGGAGTTTTCAGGATGCCGGACCGGTTGCGGACAACAACCGGTTCGTGATGAATGGGCCGGCCCTCACGCTGGGGAGAAACTCCATTTCCCTGACGGTCACCGGATCGCGCATCACTGCCTCCGGGCCCGTATGTTACTGCCCCGTGACTTCCGCGCGTGGCGGGCACTTCACGTCTTTCCCCCAGGCCGCGCTGGCGCGAAACAAGGTGAATCCAGATGCTCTGGTGGCCGTGACTGCCGCTGGCGCTCACGAGCCCGGTTTGAACGTCATCGGCCATGTGTCGCCCGTTGCGCTGCCTGGCGCGGTTCCCATCACGGCGAATTTCCTGGTGCATTTCCCGGATCGCGATTCGGCCGGGCATCTGCATCTGCTGCCCAAGGCGTTGGCGCAAAGCGGCCGCACCGATACCGCCACCGCCATCCTGTGCGTGCTGACGGACGACCAGGTCTCCACTGTTCGCGCGACAGAAGGGTTGATGTACGCCAGTTCGGCCGGCCCTTGGGAAGAGCTTTTCCAGATCGACACGCGGCCGGCGACGGTTCTTCTCAGCCCTGCGGGCGAGGTGCTCTGGAGGCACGCCGGCGGCATCGATGACGGGTTGGCGGAGGCGCTGCGCGCGCACCTGGCTGCGGGCGGCCAGTTCTTTCCGCGATTCATCGAACCGGCGTTGACCATCGGCCAGCCGGCGCCGAACTTCCTGTTCGAAGCCGCGCCCGGCGAGCCGTTCACGCTGCGCAAGCTGGTGGGGAAGCCGGTGACGCTGGTTTTCTGGAGAAGCTCTTCTCCGCCCTGCATCGCGACCATCCGGAATCTCCACGCGGCCTTTACGCAACCTGGCGTGGCCGCCCCGCTGCTGTTGGCCATCGCCGATGCCGAAGATGCCAAATCGGCCCACGAGTCAGGACTGGCGGCGCAGGAAATTATCGTTGTTCCGGACCCCGCGCGGCAGATCGCCCAAGCCTATGGCATCGGCATGTGGCCCACCACCGTTTTTCTCGACGCGCACAGTAAGGTTGCCGGTATCCGGCTCGGCCTTATTTCCGCGGAAGAACTTCACACGTCCCTGGGAAGCAAGGCTGCTCCCGCGAGCGGTTCGGCGCCGCGCGGCTAAGCGGCTGTAGGAATCAGTCTGGAAAGCCCTCCTGCCAAGGTAGGGGGGCGCGAAAGGAGTTGTAACGATGATCGATCCATTTGTGGTTCTGGCGCCCATCCTGGTTTTACCGATCGTTGGGTTGCTGAGGTATATCGGGTGCACCCTGCAAACGGGGGGCATTCCAGCTAGCGTGACCGTCACGGTCAGCCCGACTGAGGTCACTCTGAGTGCCAACGGGATGCAGCTGTTCACCGCGACCGTAGTGGGCGCCCCGCAAGGTGTCACCTGGTCCTTGCTGATGGGTGATACCGACGAGCCGGGGATAGGGACCCTGGTCTCGCCAGGGCCCTCTTCAGTGACGTACCAGGCGCCAGTGAATCTATCGGCCCAGACGGCGCAGGTAACCATCGTCGCGACCACGAATGAGTCGCAAACGGTTGCCAGTGGAAGCGCCTCGATCACCCTTGTGGACCAAGGCTAATGATTAGCTGACCAATCGGACGCCGCTGGCACCTCGCTGCGTCGCAATTCCCTTTCGGTGTGGCGAAGCGCTACCCGAGGGCGCCCAGCGCCTGTTCGAAATCGGCCAGCAGGTCGCGCCAATCTTCAATGCCCACGGAGATTCGCACCAGCCCGTCGGTCACGCCCGATTCGGCCAGTTCTTCGGCGGTCATTCCGGAGTGCGTGGTGCTCTTGGGATGGCAGGTCAAGGTTTCCACGCCGCCCAGCGACACCGCGCTGCGGGCGATGCGCAGGTGCCGCAGGAAGTCGAAAGCCGCCGGCTTCCCGCCTTTGAACTCCAGCGAGAAAAGTCCGCCCGGATGAGCGCACTGCTTGCGGAAGATACGCTGCTGCTCGGCGTCTTCGAACAGCGTGGGATACACCACGCGGCT
>CAZARO010000407.1:0-5551 GCA_964487165.1 uncultured Solibacteraceae bacterium
GCCCTCCAATGCCTGGCCGATCTGCGTGCAGGTGTTGGTGGGGGCGAGCGACGAGATGGCCAGTGGCGAACCGAGATGCGGTCCGCCGATGGCGATCAGCTTATGCACGATGCCCTGCATGTAGTTCTCGGCGCTGTAAAACTGGGAGGTCAGCACGTACGGCATGGTGCGCGTGATCAAGCCGCCCATGCTATGCCCGACCACGTCCACCTGGGCCGCCGCGACGGGGACCGATCCTTGCGGCGCCAATTGTCGGTACTCCTGCAAGAACGCCTCGAATTGATTGAAAACCGGCCCGGCATTATATTGGAACCCGAGATCGCTGGCCTTCACAGTAATGTCATCGCCGAGTTCGAGGTCGTAGAAAATCGTCACGTCATGCGAGTAGTCGGCCCGGCGTAGAAAGACACGCGGATCGCCGGTCGAGGGAGGAATCGGGTTGGCCGCCCCCGAAACCAGGGGCGTGAAACCATCCCAATAGCTGGGGGTGGAGGTGAATCCATGCACCAGCACCACCGGCGGCCTCACCAGCTTCAGGGAGAACGTCTGAATCGCAGTGCCGCCGTCCCCGGAGAGGACGTTGACGGCCAGCGCCCGCGAAGTCACCGTGGCGTCGCCGGAACTACCCGGGCGTACGAAATCGATTGGCGCCTGCAGGACTGCAAAGACCATCGACCCCGCGCTTCCGGCGTTCACCGGGTTTACTACCACCTGGGTGTTGAAGCCGGAAGAAGCGCTCGCTCCCACGCCCGTCAGCCCTCCATCGCCGGACGCCACGGTGAGCATCAGCGGGGCGTTGGAGTTGATGCGCAGAATCACTTCCGCCACTCCGTCGGCCGCGATCCCCATCACCTGGCGTCCGCCGGTCGCCAGCACGCTGGGGGATTGCAGGAATGGCGCCGGCAACAGGCTGGGATATGGATCCACCGCGGTGATAGCCATCGGACCCACTACCAGCGACAGGGTCGCGGTCGCCGTCAGCCGGTTCGAATCCGTCACGGCGACAATCACGGTGTAGGTCTTCGGCGCCACGGCGATCTGCCCGGTGCTGACAATCGCGCCATTGACGATGCCGAAGCCCGCGGGCAGCCCCAGCGACGTCCATGTGTAGGGCGGTCCGCCCCCGGTGGCCGACAGGGCGGCGTTGTAAGGCTGGCCCGAAACGGCGTCCGGCAGACTCGTTGTGGTGACCTGCAAGGGCATGTAAGCGGCGTTCGGCGTGGCCAGAATCACCACCCACGGATTCGGCACTTCCTCCGTGGCTGTAACCGGCAGAAAGTCGGCCGCGAATGCCACCTGCCGTTCATTGTTCATCACCGGCAGCTTGTAATCCCAAAGCCAGCCGCGGCTCGGGATGTTGGGAAGTCCCAGCCAAACCGGCTGCCCCTGAACCCAGGTGAACGCGTTTCCGAACTCGATCACCAGGCTGTTGTTGACCGCGATCTGCCCGGCCGAAGACTGCGCCGACGGCTGATTGAGCAACAGGTCGTCATTAGCGTTGATGGCCAGTAGTGTTCCATTGCCCTTAGTGGACTTAATCCCGTTGACATAAGTGGCCGATCCCAGGTTAGTCGCGAGATCGTCATTGGCGTTCAGAAAGAGGCTTCCGAGCCCCCCGCTCTGAGTTCCCAGTGCCGTAGTGGCGGCTTGGACAGTCCCGTTCAGAAACACCGAGTAAGTAGTCGTCCCGTCGCCATTGTCTGAGACTCCCTGAAACGCATAATGGCCCGTGGTCTTATTTCCGGTAAAGCTATAAATCGTGTCAAATTGCAGCATCGGCGGCAGCCTCACCGTTGGACCGTTCAGCGTGCCGGAGAGGATGAGGATGTTCGTCCCCGGGCTGGAGACATAGATAACGCTCTGGGAAGGCGTCTGGAACGCGCAACAGTCCACGAGGTTCGGGTCGATCAGTTCGTAGATTAGCTGGCCGTTGTTGAAAAAGCCCTGCACGCTGGGCCACCCCACGTGCGTATTGGGATTGATGTCGCTGAAGCCGGCAGAATACTCCAATACGCCGTTGGGGCCGAAGATGGGGCCGCCGAGGCCCCCAATGGTGGAGGGGTAGCCCGACGCGGTGGTGATCGCCTGTCCAGTGGTGACGACCCAGGCGTTTTGCGCGCTGGTCCAGATCCCCGTGCCTCCAACGAAGTTGGCAAGCACCGCCACATTGCCCCCTTCGTCCACATCCATCGCCAGAATGTTGGTCACCGTCTTACCGGCGACCGGATTCGCGGAATCCAAAACGACCTGATACGTGTAAGGTGACTGGCCGAATGCGCGCCACCCCAGTAACATCAGCAGGCAGAACCGCGCCGTCCAACCGTACGTCACACTACGTGCCGTAACACGGTCTTGTGGCGCCCCCGCGCCGCAGGATCGTCGAGCGTTCACCGTGACCCTCCAAAGCGATATCTGGCCTATATTACTACACTCTCCCGGTTCCGATCACCGGCCTGATAGGCCTCCGGCGCGTCGCGTCGGTCGAGCGCGACACGAAAGTGGAGGCAGGCCGAATGTCCAACGAATACAGCAAGAAATCTGAGTGTACCCGGTACGCCAGGCGCCATCCGCTGCGGGCAACCAATCTCCCAGGGCCACGAGGCTCCATTTGCGCGAACCTAAGCAAGATGGACACGGATTCACACCGATTCAGAACTTCGAAAGGGCCACGCCGAGATGGAGAGCTGTTGTCGCGCACCCCTTCGCATCCCTATCAGACAAGCAGGAGGCACGTCCGATCCCGGCAACGAATTGCAGTGGCACTGAAGTGCCTTTTCGTCCGGCGTGTCAGGGTGGCGGCGAGACACACTATCGCAGTCCGCCTTGCTCCGGGCGCTCGCGCGCAAATGCGATGACGGGCCGGCCCCTCTTCCCGGCGTGTCCGGCCGAAACGGGACTGCTCCCGCATGACATATCCATCCGCCATGAAATCCGATACACTGGACCGCAGCGTTGGAGGTCCGCGCTATGAACCGTCGTCAATTCATGCAGGGGAGTATGGCCGCGCTGGCGCTCTCGCGGAACGCCGCCGAAGCGGCCGACTTGCCTCCCAGGCGCGTGGGACTCATCGGATGCGGCTGGTACGGCAAGTCCGATATCTTCCGGCTGGTGCAGGTGGCGCCGGTCGAAATCGTGTCGCTGTGCGACGTCGACCGGCAGATGATGGCCGACTGCGCGGAGATGGTGGCCGCGCGCCAGGCATCCAAGAAGAAGCCGCGCATGTTCACCGACTACCGCGAGATGCTCAAGCAGAAAGACCTCGACCTGGTGGAGATCGCCACGCCGGATCACTGGCATGCGCTGCCCATGATTGAGGCCGCCCAGGCAGGCGCCGATCTGTATCTGCAGAAGCCCATCAGTGTGGACGTGGTGGAAGGCCAGGCGATGCTCGCGGCGGCGCGGCGGTACGGGCGCGTGGTGCAGGTGGGTACGCAGCGGCGCAGCACGCCGCACCTCATTGAGGCGCGCACGCTGGTGCAGGAGGGCAAACTCGGCACCGTCGGACACGTGGAGATCTATTCCTACGGCGGCGGCCGCGCCACCATGGCCCAACCGGCGCCCGTGCCGGGCACGCTCGATTGGGATTTCTGGATCGGGCCGGCGCCCATGATGCCCTACAGCCCCGAGATCCAGCGCAACTGGCGCCAGTTTATGGAATTCGGTAACGGCACCATAGGGGACATGGGAATCCACATGCTCGACATGGTGCGCTGGTTCATGGGCCTGGGCTGGCCGAAACGCATTTCATCGTTTGGCGGACTGCGCGTTCTCACCGGCGGCAAATCCGATATCCCCGATACCCAGACCGCCATGTTCGAGTACGACAACCTCACCATCGTCTGGCAGCATCGCCGTTTCGGCCCTTCGGTGGACGAGAAGTATCCCTGGGGCGCCACGCTCTATGGCGAAAAGGGCACGCTCAAGGCGGGCGTGATGAGCTACGATTTCATTCCCGCGCAACGCGGCGCGCCGGCGATTCACAAAGACGTTACCTACGAGCTCGATCAGTACCCCGAAGACCGCACCGAAGCCCGCCTGGAGCGGCACGTGGCCCCGGCCATCCGCGGTCACATGAAAGATCTGCTGGCCAACATGGCGTCGCGCGGCAAACCCGTGGCCGATATCGAGGAGGGCTACATTTCCACCTCGTGCTGTATCCTGGCGAATCTTTCCCTGCAACTGGAGCGGACACTCGCCTGGGACGCGCAGAAGGGTGCGGTCATCGGCGACGAAGAGGCCAACCGCCTGTTGCGCCGCCCGTACCGCAAGCCGTGGATTCACCCCGAGGCGCAGTCCGCATGACGCGCCGTTCGCTCCTGGCCGCTGGCGCCGCGGCCCTCGCCGGCCGGGCGGTGGGCGGGGCGGGGGAGGGCGCGAAAGTCAAGTTCGGCCTGGATCTCTTCAGCCTCCGCTCGCAGGGCTGGACGCCCTTCCAATATCTCGACTTCGCTTCCAAATGGGGCATGCGCGTGGTGCATTTCAGCGAAATCCGCTTCCTGGGCAGCCTGGAAGAAGAGAATCTCAAGCGAGTCCGCGCGCATGCCGAGAAGCTGGGAATCGAAGTGGAGATCGGTATGCTGTCCATCTGTCCCACTTCCACGATCTTCAATAAGTCACAAGGGACGGCCGAAGAGCAGCTCACGCGCATGGCTGCCGCGGCGCGCATTGTAGGATCGCGCATCGTGCGATGCGTGCTGGGGACGTCCGCCGACCGCACGGGCGCGATTCCCATCGAGGGCCACATCGAAAACACCGTCCAGGTGCTGCACAACGTGCGTTCGCGCATTATGGACGTGGGGCTGAAAGTGGCCATCGAGAACCACGCCGGCGACATGCAGGCGCGCGAAGTGAAAATGCTCATCGAAGAGGCGGGCAAGGACTTCGTCGGCTCGTGCCTGGATTCCGGCAACCCGCTATGGACCATCGAAGACCCCCACCTTACGCTGGAGACGCTGGCGCCGTACGTGCTCACCAGTCACGTGCGCGACACCGCCGTGTGGAACACGCCGCAGGGAGTCGCGGTGGCGTGGACCCGCATGGGCGATGGCAACATCGGTATCGAAGACTACATCCGCGAATATGCCGCCAGGTGTTCCGGCCGCGCCCTGTCGCTCGAAATCATCGTCACCGGACCGCGCTTCTACAACTATCGCGACCCCAAATTCTGGGACGCCTACCGCAAGACGCCGGCGTGGGAGTTCGCGCGCTTCCTATCGCTGGCCGATAAAGGCACGCCGCGCGAGGCACCGCCGCGGCTCTCGGGCGAGGCCGCCACGGCCAAAGAATTGGAAGACGTGGAGGCTAGCATCCGCTGGACGAAGGCGTTTCTGGAGAAGATGTAAGGCACGGGAGAAAGCGCGCGGGTGCGGTTGCAAAAACCGCTCCCTTGCGGTCGCGGCTCAGTAGGCGCACAGCGATTCGAGAAGGGTTACTCAACCGCGACCAGCTTACCGAGCCGCAGCCGAAGAAAAGCGCGGGTGCACGGTTGCAAAACCGCTCCCTTGCGGTCGCGGCTCGATAAGTTGCTGCAAACGTGCGACACCCGTTACTG
>CAZARO010000408.1:0-5534 GCA_964487165.1 uncultured Solibacteraceae bacterium
GCGGATACTTCGCGATGATATCGTAGCCGTCGGCATCTAACCAGGAAGGTCCAACGACTTTGTCGTTTGCCACCCCGTATGCCTTGGCGATAAGCGGTCCCAACGGGCAGGCGGTCAGCGTGAACCTCCCAACGCTATCTTTATCCGAATACCTCTCCTCGGGAGCACTTACCTTGACCGACGCCACTTCAAAAGACGGTGTGCCGGCGGTCTCCTGACTATAAGCGCGGACGCATAGCAGCGCGCCGAAGCAGACGATAGCGAATGCCTTTGTCATGATTCACCTTATTCGGAGCGAACGATGTCGCCGGGCTGAATGCGGAGCACGCGGCCGGCGGGATGCGCCGCCGCAGCCACCGCGGCAATCACCACGATGGCGGAACTGAACGCCACCGCCGAGATGGACCAAGCCGGGACGCCGTGCACCTGCGATGCCAGGTAAAGCCCCCCGGGAATCGCTATCCCGAGCCCCATCGCCAATCCGCAAGCGGCAAGCTTCAGTCCGCTTGCCAGCACCGAGCCCATGATCCGCCGCGGCGCCGCGCCCAGCGCCAGCCGAATCGCGAATTCCTTGGATCGCCGGGCGAACAGCGCGCTCGCGACCCCATGCAATCCCGTGACGGTGAGCAGCAGCGCCAACAAGCCGAGCCCATAGAATACCTGCGTGGCCCTGAGTTCCAGGGCAAGCGAGTTCCGATAATGCTGGCGCAGCGTCTCGGCGGATGCCACCAACGATCCGGGCTGGGCGGCGGCAAGCTGGCTCCGCAGCGCCGCTACATAGGCGCCGGGATTGCCATCCACTTCGACGGCAAATTCAATATCGGGGCCGGAGTGTGCCGGTGTGAGAGCGATGGCGCGCGGCGCGGGCGAATCGTACACCGTATTCCACTTGGCATCCTGGAACACGCCCACGATTTGCCGGAGCGCGCCGTCCAGGCGAAGCTCCCGCCCCACGGCGGCGCCCGATGGATCGAGTTGCCGGGCAAGAGTCGCGTTCACCAACACCGCATGCTGGTCACCCGCTTCCAGGTCGCGCCCGGAGATCATGCGCACCCCGAGTACGGAGAGGAATTCCGGTCCTGCGGTGCCGCCCAGAATTTCGCGCGGTTCCTGCCCCGGTGTCTCCAGCTTGAGCGTAGGTCCGTTCATGCCGGAAAGCGGAACGCTGTGGCCGTAGACCGCCCGGCGGACCCCGCCGATGCGCGCCAGGCGATCGCGGACAGCTTCACAATCCACCACCCGCAGGCTTCCGTCGTCGCCCGTCGCCAGCAGCTCGGCCATCGCGACAGGACGCTCGGGGTCGAATCCCGGACCGACCCGCCGCGCGGCGGAGACGGAGTCCACCACCATGCCGGCGCCAAACAACAGGACCTCCGCGGCCGCCACCTGCATCACAATCAGCAGGCTGCGAATGGGGACGCGAACGCGCAGGATGTTGACCGCGGAATCGCGGCGGAGGCCGGAAAGCAGGTCCGGGCGAGAGGCTCGCCACGCCGGGACCAGTCCGAACGAAAACGCCGCGGCGAAGATCAACGAAATGGCATACAGCCAAACGCGAGGACCGAAGGAAAACGCGAGGTGGATGGGGATCAGTACGGTGGGCAGCAGGCCGGGGAGAAGATTCATCAGCAGCTTGGCTCCCGCCAGGCCGAGCGCGGCCGCCAGCGAAGAGAGCATCGCGCTTTCTACCATCCACTCCCGCATGAGGCGCCCGCGCGAAGCGCCCAACGCCTGTCGAATGGCCGTTTCGTGGCGCCGCTCTTCGGCCCGGGCCAGAAGGATGCCGGCCACGTTGGCGCACGCCACAGCCAACAGAATGCCGAGCAGAATCACGCCCATCCCGGTCATATTGATACCGCCTCGTTCGCGGTCGGCCAATACGTCGTAGGTGGAGGCGCTCAAGTATCGGTTGCTATCCGGCCAATCCTTCGCCAGCCTGCGGCAATAATCGTCCACTTCGGCAGACGCCTGAGCCACGGACACACCGGGCCGCAGTCGCGCCCAAACGGTCCCTTCGCGCCAATCGCGGCGATTCAGCGTGCCGGAGACGCCCCAAGTCTCAACCGGAATCCACAGGTCGGGTGCGAAAAACGAATTCGCACCGCGAAACTCCGGGGTCGTCACGCCGCCCACCGTCATGGTCTGACCGTTGACCAACAGGGATTGCCCGACGATGTCGCGCCGCCCCGCAAGCTCGCGCATCCAGAAGCTGTGACTGACGATCGCGCTCGGACGGCCCTTGAGGAAGCCGGGTCCCAACTGCATGGGCACTCCCAGCACGCCGAAATAGTCGTCGTTCACATAATTTACGCCGACCAGCGCGCGGCGCCCGTTCAAAGCGACGATGGTGCCGTGCCCGCTTTGGTACGTCAGGCCCGAAAACGACCGCAACGAGCGGCTGAAATCCTGGAATTCGGGGTAAGACACGGCCTGATACTGTTGGCTCGCATTCGGCCTGGTATCCCGGAACGAGATATCGACGATCTCCCGCGGCGCCTTGACCGGAATGGGCGTCAGAAACAGCCGGTCCATCACCGAAAAGACGGTCACGCTGGGAGCGAATGCCAACGCGAGCGAAAGGACCGCCAGCGCGGAGGTGCCCGGCGACCGGCGCATTCTGCGGAATGCCTGCCGCACGTCGGCGTACCACGTGTCGCCGGGGGTCCGGCCCCAAACGCTTCGCGTGTCTTCCTTCACGCGCGCGACGTTGCCGAATTTCCGCAACGCGGCGTAGCGCGCGTCCGCCGGAGACATACCGCGGGCGATGTTGTCGTCCGTCTCCATGGCGATGTGCTCGGCGATGTCACGCTCCAGATCCTGTTCCATGCGGCGGCGCCATCTCATAGGTCGCCCTCCTGTTCGGCGGGGCGCATGATCCGGGCGATAGCGCCGGCGAACTTCTCCCACTTGGTGCTCTCGACGGCGAGCTGTTTTCTGCCTTTGGCGGAGAGGTGGTAGAACTTGGCCCGGCGGTTGTTCTCCGACGTGCCCTCCTCCGCCCGAATCCACCCGCGGCGGATCAGGCGGTGCAGGGCAGGGTAGAGCGAACCCTGCTCGACCTGCAGCACGTCGTCGGAGTTTCGCTCGATGGCGTGGGCGATGGCGTGTCCGTGCGCCGGACCCAGGATGAGGGTGCGCAGGACCAGCATGTCCAGGGTACCCTGCAGGAATTCGACGCGCTCTTTCTCATCTCGACTAGACATTCTAGGGGAATATTACGGCGGTTCACATAGAATGTCAAGGGGTCTGTTTATCCGATTTACGGAGGGCTATTGCCCTCGCTGTCCCCTCGGCACATGGAAGTCAGGCGAGGGAGTTGCCATATTCGGCTGACCGCTCCCTCGCGGTCGCGGCTCGGTTGGCTCTGGCAAGCACAGTCGCGCCATTCCGAGCCGCGCGCGCAAGCAAGCGATTCTTGGAATACGGTAACCGGGACGGCTCCTTACTGCGCTAGTCGGGCTTGGTGACGCGGAAATCCTCGGCGTCTGTGGCCTCGGGATTGTGCCAGCCTCCCGGCGGAGAAACGCGCCCTTCGACCTCGCCCGGCCCCCACGCGCCCTTGTTGTATTCATGCACGGGAACGTCGTTCTTTAATATCGGGTCGACAATGCGCCATGCCTCTTCCACGTAATCCTCGCGCGCAAACAGCGTAGCGTCTCCCGCCATGGCGTCGCCCAGCACGCGCTCGTAGGCATCCATCTCCTCCGGGCGGGGACGGCGGCTGGCCACCATTTCCACCACTTCGCCTTCCATGCCAACGCCCGTGCCCATCACCGTGGTGCCCACCGCGATGGTCATCTCGGGACTGATGCGGAACCGTAGATGATTACTCGCCAGTGCGCGGGTCCCATTGATGGCGGGAGGCTTGCGAAACCGGCCGAGGACCTCGGTGCAGGTGACCGGCAGATTTTTGCCCGCGCGGATGTAGAAAGGAACGCCTCTCCATCGCCAGGAATCCACCTCGAGCCGCAGTGCCGCGAACGTCTCCACCTGGGAATCGGCGGCCACTCCCTTTTCCTGGCGATAGCCGCGGAACTGCCCGCGCACCAGGCTATCCGGGTCGAGGGGCGGAATGGCTTTCAGCACTTTCACTTTCTCATCGCGGATGGTTTCACTGTCGGTGCGCACCGGCGGCTCCATGGCGAGATTGCACATGATCTGAAAGAGGTGGTTTTGGACCACGTCGCGCAGCGTGCCGGTCTGATCGTAGAATCCTCCGCGCCCTTCCACGCCGAAATCTTCTGCCATGGTGATCTGCACGCTCTCGATGTAGTTCCGGTTCCAGAACGGCTCCATGAACGCGTTGGCGAAGCGGAAGATCACGATGTTGGTTACCGGCCGCTTTCCCAGGTAGTGGTCGATGCGGAAAATCCCGGACTCCGGAAGGAACCGGTGCAAGGTGCGGTTCAACTCCTGCGCCGAAGCCAGATCGCGTCCGAAAGGCTTCTCCACGATGACGCGCGCGCCCTGGCAGCATCCCGTTTTCGCCAGTTGTCCGACTACCGTTTCAAACAGTACCGGCGGGATAGCCAGATAGTGCGCCGGCCGCGTAGCGCCATTGAGTTCCTGGCGAAGCGCCTGAAAGGTGGACTCCTCGGAGTAATCGCCGTCGACATAGTGCAGCAGGCCGCTCAGCTTTTCGAACGCTGCGCGATCCAATCCGCCGTGCTTCTCCAGGCTATCCGCGGCGCGGGCGCGAAACTGCTCGATCTGCCAGCCCGATTTGGCCACACCGATCACGGGCACGTTGAGGTGTCCCCGCTTGATCATCGACTGCAGCGCCGGGAAGATCTTCTTGTACGCCAGATCGCCGCTCGCGCCAAAGAATACCAGGGCATCGGATTGCGTTTCGGATTGCGTTTCGCTCATGACAGTCTCCTCCAAGGGTTATCGGCTTCCTGCCGACTTTTCCAAGTGGCCGCCGAAACCGTAGCGCATGGCCGATAATAGCTTGTCCTGATAATCGGCCTCGCCGCGCGAAGTGAAGCGCTGGTATAGAGCGGTAGAGAGAATCGGGACCGGCACGCCTTCGTCGATGGCCGCCTTGATGGTCCATCGCCCTTCGCCCGAATCGGACACGCGCCCTTCGAATTGCGAGAGCGCCGGATCCTTCGCCAGCCCGGCAGCCGTGAGGTCGAGCAGCCAGGAGGCAATCACGCTGCCGCGCCGCCACACTTCGGCGATGTCCGCCAGATTCAGGTCGAACTGGTAAAGGTCGGGATTTTGCAGAGGCGTGGTCTCCGCATCGGCGGCGGCGTGGTCCTGCTTTCCGATGTTGGCATCGCGCAGTACGCTCAGGCCCTCTGCATAGGCGGCCATCATGCCGTACTCGATACCGTTGTGTACCATTTTCACAAAGTGGCCCGCGCCCGACGGCCCGCAATGCAGGTAACCCTGCTCGGAGGTGCCGCCCAGATTCTCGCGGTAGGGAGTGCGGGGGATGGTCCCCGTACCGGGTGCGAGAGTGGAGAAGATGGGATCGAGCCGCGCCACCATGCGCATTGCGCTATCGCCGATGACGTTTTCGCACGAGC
>CAZARO010000409.1:0-5529 GCA_964487165.1 uncultured Solibacteraceae bacterium
GCGCGAACGTGCGCGAGAGGCCGGTGCCGTTATTGTCAAACTCGCCATTAATCGCGTAGTTGGACATCAGCACCACCACCGAACCATCTACATTGCGCGCCGCCAGGGTCTGGGTATCGTATACCAGGGCGCCGCCCTGCCACGTTTTCTCGCTGGCTGTGGTGCAGCAGCCCGAGGTAGTGGTTTGCAGAATGTCCTGTCCGGGAGGCGAAGGCAGCCAGTGCGACAGGTAATAGTCCACCCAGTAACTGAATTGCGGATTCCCGTTTCCGTCCGTTTCGCCATACTGCGGGTCGCTGCCGAACGACCATTGATACAGCGCCTGCGCGCCCGCCTCGCCCAGTTGCTCGAATACCAGGGACCGCCAGGCGCCGAAGAACGCGCTGCTGCCTCGCAGGTCGGTCACAAACTTCAGAGGTGGATTGCAGTTACTGATTCCGTTGTTAGAGAAGTCGGCGTTCACGTTGTTTTCGGTGATCCAAACGGGTACTTTCGCCAGCGCCGGATTGAGGGCCAGATCCTGATACATGGTCTGTACCTGGCTGGCAAAACTGGGAATCGTTTCGAAGAGGGTTTCGTCATAGTCCCTCTGATTGCAGGTGGAGTAAAAGTGTTTCGCCACTACGTCTACGCGAGCGGTGACGCCGGTCGCGAAAACGGGAATGTAGCTACCCGGCGCACCCGCCAGTTCCACGGCTACGAACTTGACGTTTGGATCGGCCTGCGCCATGGCGGGAACCGCAGTATTGTAGAGCGTCACATAATTTTGCGCGGTAACGCCGTTGATGTCCGGCTCGTTGAAAATGCCCCACCAAGTCACGGGATAAGGCGTTGGACTTTGATAGTGGGTACCGGCATCGGTGAAGCCGCCAGTGTTGTAATAGCTCACCATGTTGGCGGCCATCTGGCCGAAAGCCGGGATGCTGGCTGGCAGAATCTGGCCGCTCCCGCTGCTCAAAAAGGCAGGCGCCGTGCCGATCTGGAATTCGGGACTGTGGTCGCCTGTAGCCTGGAGGGGTGAGAGCATGCTGTTGAGGTAGGTGAAATCCCAGCTATCGGCGGCCGTCAAAGGAACGGCCTGCTGAATGACTTGCACACGCGTGTGAAACGGGTTGAGAGCCGTCAGGTTCGCCGGTGCCGCTGGCGTGGCCTGGAAGTAGTTGTAGGACCATTGCGCCAGTTGAAAGGAGGTGGACATCGCGAGTTGCAGGCGGCCGTCGACGCCGACCGAGGTATTGATTTGATTGCCGACCTGCACGTTGACCGTGGAGGACTGCGCCCAAACGGTGGCCGCCGCCAGAAAACCTATGGTGTTCAATCGGACAAGGATTGCAGACTTCATATTTAAGGGCCTCTTGCACAAGAATGTAGCAAACGGCGCCGCCGAAGTGGCGGGGGCGGTGCACTCGGGTTTGGCCATTTGTCTCCCTGGCGAACTGAAAGCCAGGCTTTCAGCCGGCCTCTCTGTCGCGAGTCGAACCTTTTCGGGCTTTGCTGCACGATGCCTGCAAGACAAGAAGCCGGAGAATACTTGCGAACTCGTGAGTGGTCTGTTCGGATTCCTCGGCGGCCTGAAAGGCGGCCTGCAGGCACGATTGCCTGCCCACCCTTCTAGCCGACTGCATGGCATGAACGGCCAAGGCTCAGGCGCGGGCCTCAGCCCGCGAAATCCGGAGCGCGTGCTGGCAGCCCGATGCGGAGAGCGCTAACGTAGAACCATGAAACTGGATACCGAGTTTTTGCGCCGGCATTACGGCGAGATGTCGGACGAAGAGCTTCGGGCAATCGACCGGGCCGACCTGGTGGGCGCGGCGCAGCAGATCTTCGACGAGGAGGTCGGCCGGCGGAAAGCCTCCGAGGCGCCACGCGCGTCGAGGCCGCAGTTCCAGGCGGAGGAGGAAGTCGCAATTGCCGACGACTGGCTGGACGACGCCGCCGAGGCCTATTCGAGTTACGCCCGCCCCGGAACGACGGACCCGTCCGAGGGCTCCGTCGACGTGCGCGACGCACTCGAAGCCGCAGGCATCCCCTGCCGCCTGGAGCTTTTCGAGGAACCGGAGCAGGAGGACCAGATGCGGTATCGGTGGCGCGTGCTGGTGCCCGGCAAATTGATCCACCGGGCCACCAGCGTGATCGACCGCGACATTTTCAACGCGGAGTTCGAAGCGCAGTGGCGCACTCACCTGGAAATGCTCAGCGACGAGGAGCTTCGCGTGATGGAGCCGCAGTACGCATTTTGCGGCCTGTATGACCGTCTGGAGCGCATCAACCGCGCTTATGACGAGGAAGTGGAGCGGCGCCGGCTGCAATAAGTATGCGGACTGCCATCGTCTCCGACATTCACGGCAACCGCACCGCCTTCGAAGCTGTGCTGGCCGATCTGCGGCAAACCGCGCCCGACCTGATTCTCCACGGCGGCGACTTGGGCGATAACGGGTCAAGCCCCGTGGAGGTGGTGGACCGCATTCGCGATCTGGGCTGGCCGGGGGTGGTGGGAAACACCGATGAAATGCTGTTCGATCCCGCGTCGCTCACGCGCTTCGCGAGCGGATTGCCGCATTTGAAAGCTCTGTTCGACACCATCGAAGAGATGGCCGCCGCGGCTCGCGAAACCATGGGCGCGGAACGGCTCGCCTGGCTGCGCGGACTGCCGCGGGCACAAGTTCACGAGCATTTCGCGCTGGTACACGCCAGTCCCGGCACGGCGTGGCGAGCGCCCATGGAGAGCGCCGCCGATGGCGACCTGGAGTCGGCCTACGGACCGCTCGCGCGCCCGGTGGTGGTGTATGGCCACATACATCGCCCATACATCCGCAGCGTTTCGGGGATGGTGGTGGCTAACAGCGGCAGCGTGGGACTGCCCCACGACGGCGACCGCCGGGCGGCGTATCTCCTGCTGGACGACGGCCAGCCATCGATCCGCCGCGTGGAGTACGACGTGGATCGCGAATTGCAGGCGCTGCGAGGGAGCGGGCAGCCCCACGCCGATTGGATCGCGCGCATTCTGGAGAGCGCGAGTCCGCAGATGCCGTGAGGGAAGCGGACAGCTGTCAGCTACCGGCGCGGTCAGCGGAAGCTTTCATAAGAGTCAGTGCTTGTGGAGTTCCTCCACGGCCGGCGGCCCCGAGCCAATGAGGCGCCGGCTGACAGCTGAGAGCTGACAGGTGACCGCTCAAAGCCCGTCACCTTTCCCCACCCCCAAACGTCTTTCCGTCATGCGCCGCGCATGCATTCTCCTGACACTCGCCCTGAGCGCCGCTGCCCAGCCTATCCACGAGACGGAGGTGGCGCGCGCCAGGAAGATGCTGAGCTCGCCACAATGGATGGAAAAGGCGTGGGGCGCATACTTCGCCGGCCGTTTGCACACGGCGGAGTTAGAGGAGCCGCTGATCGAGGCGTTTCGCGAGGCCGCAGCCTTGCGCGATGCTTGGGATATGTCCGAAGAACACGGATATGTGGCCGCGCTCTTCGATGCCGCGGTGGAATCGGGAATCACGGTGCCGGCTGCGCTGCTGGAGCCGTTCGAAGAGAAGTGGCGCGCGCCGGCGATCGTTCTGCTGGCGCGCGACGCGGCCGGTGAAGAGCCGCTCCTTCGGCTCCGCGAAGAAAAGTTGGACAGCGGTGAATGGCTGGCCGTCAGCAACCTTCTGCTAAAACTCAAGTCGCAGCGTTTTTTCGCCAAGGCACTGAGCGAGGTGAATATTTCGCACGCCTTCACACTGACCGACCCTGGCGACAACCAAGGCCACGGCAGTGGTTCCAGCGGAGGGGTCTTTAGCGACGGAACGGCGCGGATGCCGAAAGACTTCCCGCCAGTCGGCGTGTATGTGCTGGTAGGTTGGGAGCAACCAGGGGATGTAATGTTGGCTGCGGGACCGCAAAATGCTTACTACCGGCGCACCGTTGCGCCGACCAACGGGCGGGCGCCGTACAGTGCGAGCCCGGGGCCTATCGATCGGCAGTGGATCACGATCGGATACCTGGCGCCGTTGGGACACATGACCGAGGAACAAGCGGTCTACCTGTTTCGCCGGGCGACCTCGATCGAATACCACGGTGAGGACGATCTGCGCCAGCGATGGGACGCTGCCTTGAGCGCGCAAGAGGCCGCCATCCGCGCGTTCGTCCGGACAGCGCAGGAGCGTGGACTGGGCAGCGTCACCGGCATGACGCTGAAGATCGTGCCGCAACTCTACGATGACCGAAAGGCCACCGCCGGCGTGCCGCCGGCACTCACGCCGCGGGAATTCGTGCTGCAATAAGCTGTCGATTGGCCATTTGCTCCCTACCTTGGCCGGCTTGTAGGCATGATGGCCTGCCCCACTTAGTACACCATTTCGCAAATACAGATGCGTATTCCAACCGCAGAATACGTTGGCGAACTTATGAAATGGAGTACTTAGCTTCTCAAAGTTTTCAGACTTGACGGTAGCTGAGAGCTGACAACTTAATCGCGTTTTCCATGAGCTTCAGCCCGTGGCCGTCTTCCGCCGTCAGAATCGACTCCGGATGGAATTGCACCGCCTCGATCGGCAACTCGCGATGCCGCACGCCCATGATGACGCCGTCTTCCGTTTCTGCCGTCACTTCCAGGCACGCCGGGAAAGTCTCGCGGCGCGCGTAGAGCGAATGGTAGCGGCCCACCAGGAACTCCGCCGGTAGTCCTTCGAACACTCCCACGCCACGATTCCGCACCAGCGACGGCTTGCCGTGCATGGGGTAATCCAGCACTCCCAGCTCGCCTCCGAAAGCCTCCACAATTCCCTGCAGGCCGAGACACACGCCGAAGACCGGGACGCCCAGGCGCACCGCAGTCAACACCAGGTCGGGCACGCCGAAATCGCGCGGGCGGCCGGGGCCGGGGGAAATCAAAATCAGGCTGGGAGCCACCTGCCGGATCAGTTCCGCCGGAAAACCGGCGCGGTACGTCACCACTTCGGCGCCCGTCTGCCGCGCGTAGTTGGCCAGCGTGTGGATGAAGCAATCGTCGTTGTCGGCCAGCAGCAGTTTCACGCCCGCGCCCACGGGTTCGCGAACGGCGGCCTCGGCCTTCGGCGCCGCTACCCCGAGCGTGCGGAAAAACGACGTCGCTTTCATGCGCGTCTCGCGCTCTTCCATCTCCGGGATGGAGTCATAAAGCAACGTCGCGCCCACCGGGTAGGAGGCCATGCCGTCCTTGAGATAAGTGGTGCGAATCAGGATGCCGGTGTTGATGTCGCCATTGAGGGAGATCATTCCGATAGCGCCGCCGTACCAGCCGCGGGCGCTCGTCTCCAGGTCTTCGATGGCCCGCGCCGCCGCCTTCTTGGGCGCGCCGATCAGGGTCACCGCCCACATGTGCGTCAGGAACGCGTCCAATCCGTCGAAGCCTTCCTTGATGTGGCCCTCCACGTGGTCCACGGTATGGAATACGCCGGCGTAACTTTCGATGAGGCGCCGCCCTATCACCTGCACGCTGCCCGGATCGCAGACGCGCGACTTGTCGTTGCGGTCCACGTCGGTACACATGGTCAGCTCGGACTCTTCCTT
>CAZARO010000410.1:0-5524 GCA_964487165.1 uncultured Solibacteraceae bacterium
GGAGAGCAGCTCACGCGCGACGCGACTGCCCAGCGCCGCCGCCACGTCCAGCGCCGAGGGCGACAGCCGTGGACCCGAACGACCCTCGATCCTTTCGGCCGTCGGCAGCTCCGAATGGTAGGTGGCGGCGTACAGCGCCTGGTTATCGAAACCCCACGAGAGCGGGAACAGCACCGGCGTTTTCTGCCCGGCCGAAGGATCATGCCATACCAGCGGCCAACGCGAAGGGGCGATGGTGTCCTGATATGCGGCGATCCAGCGGAGGGCGGCGCTGCGTACCGCGGGCGGGAGACGGCGCAACTCTTCGGTGCTCCAGTTCGGATCCTGGATGCGCGTGAGATAGCGGAACGCGCGGAAGTAGCGTTGCGCTTCGGGCGTGGCGGTGTAATGGCCGCGCGGTTTCAACTCGCCGTAATCGAACGGCCGGCCGGTCACCGAGGAAGTCTGCACACCCTCGGACCGGAGGATGCGCGCGGCTTCTGGATTCAACTCCGGGGGATTCGACTCCGGCTTCGATTCCACCGCCGCCAATGCCTCAAATACCGCGGTCCACGGCGATTGCGGGCTGGTTTGCCGCAGCGAGGCCGCCGCCTGGGAGACGAACTGCGCGAAGGCCGGCATGGCCACCTGCCGCTCCCGCACAATAAAGATGCCTTCGTAAGCCGCCGCGAAGAGTTCCCAAAAGCTGTCGGTAGTCACCAGATAGGGCCGCGTGGGCATGGATTCGTCCACTTGGCCGCAATAATAAGCCTCGGAATCGTAAAGCTGGTACAGTTGGTCGTCCTTCGCGAGATCGCGAAACAGTCCGCCGTGACTCGCCAGCAACCGCGTGTCCTGCGCCGACTCGGTGAACATCCAGGCATTGGCGACATCTGCCAGCGGAACGTCGATGGGAATGTAATTCACGTCGAACCCCGCGGCGCTGCGCGTCACTCCCACGATGCCGCGCCCATCGGGCACCGACGAGGGAGCGGAGGTCAACTGCAAGCCGGCCGCCTGCCGGCGGACATCGGCGCCATAGAGCGGCACAATCTCCACGCCCGCGGTGCCGCTTCGCCAATGCACAATCGCGGCGCCATTCGGGGTGGCGCTCACCGTGCCGCCGCAGACATCGCGATCCAACAGGCGGTCGTCGGTCTGCCAGTGATCGCGGCCGTATCCGGCGGCGTGAAAGCAGTTGTTGGCGTCCTCCCAGATCAACAGATGTCCGGCGGGATGGAAGCCCACCGGCAGTGCCGACGCCGCCTCCAGTTCACTGGGATTCTCGCCGGCCTCCGGGAACTTGGTGAAAGTCGCGCGTGGTCCCAGCACCTGGTATTCGCGCTGCCCATTTTCCGTAATGGAGTGGATGGAATAGGCGCCATTGGAAGATCGCAAGCCGAAAAAGAGGCGATAGGCCGGCACAGGTTCCGGAACCTTCTCGTTCCCCTGAGGGATAAAAGGCCGCGGCCCCGCCACCAGTCGCCGGATCTCCAGGTTGGAAGCGTACACCTGGCGCGAACTCCAGCCGGCGGGCGATTTTTCCAGTCGCACGATGACGTATCGCGCTCCCTGTTGGCCTGCCAGGAACAGCGCGCCGGCTTGCGGATGCCAGATGATGGAGCGCGCCGCGAATTCCGCCGGCAGGTCCCAGATCTTCTCAAGCCTGGGCTGGCCGATGTCCCAGAAGAGCACCTGGCGTGTGCCCGAAGCCACCGCCGCGAGCAGCGCCACGCGCGGTCCGGCGGGAGAGACGTCGAAATCCAGCACGCGCATTCCAGCCGCTAAGTGGATTAGCGCCGGCGCACCCGGAGAACGCACCACGCTCAGCTCCGGCGCATCGAAGATCGACGCCGCACACATCGCGGCCGGCAGGAGGAGCAGGACAAGCGACTTTCGCATCCATCTATTTTGCGCACCGCCGGCGAAAAAGTACAGGCCGGCGCGGCACTCGCGCTACAATGCTTAGAAGTCCCGCGCCATGGCTGCCAAGTTAGTCAAGTCCCCACGAATCGACGAATATTACGCCTGCTTTCGCCTGAAGATCCGCAAGTCCAAGATACATCGCTTCGGGGTTTACGCTGACGAGCCTATCCCGGCGAACCGCAAGGTGATCGAGTATACCGGTGAACGCATCAGCCGGCGGGAATCCAAGGTCCGCGCCAGCGCCCACCTCACTTACCTGTTCGAGCTGGACAGTTATTGGAACCTCGACGGCGCGGTGGGCGGCAGTGGGGCCGAAATGGTCAACCATTGCTGCGATCCTAATCTCCGCTCCACCATCCTGCGCGGCCACATCCTCTTCGTTAGCAGGCGCGCCATTCGGCCTGGGGAGGAATTGACCCTCGATTACCGCTTCGTGGGCGATATCGGGGAGATCAAATGTTTCTGCGGCGCCAAGAACTGCCGCGGCGCCATCAATTTGAAATAATAAATTAATGAGAAAGCCCTTTTTCCTGGCAGCCGCAGCCTTCGCGGCCGCGATTGCCGCCGCGCAGACCGCGTCGAGCAATCTGCCGCTTATTTCCAGTCGCCTGACGGCTAACGATCTGAAAGCCGACATCTCCTTCCTGGCATCGGACGCTCTGGAGGGCCGCGGCACGCCCTCGCGCGGGCTCGAAATCGCCGCCGAGTATGTCGCCGCGCAGTTCCGCCGCGCCGGACTGGAGCCTGCGGGCGACGACGATTACTTTCAGACGGCCAATTATGTCAATGTGACGCCGGTGACGGAAGGCATGGAGTTCACTGTCGAAGTCGCCGGCGGCGCGGTGAAAGCCAAGAGCATCTCCATGGCCCTGCAGCAGGCCGCCGCCGCGGATGTAACCAAAGCCGCCGTGGTCAAAGTGGCGGGAAGCGACGGAGCGGCCATCGCCGCGCTGACTCCCGAGCAGGTGCGCGGCAAGGTGCTGGTGCTCGACTTCCCTACGGGCACCAACCCGGTGATGCTGACGCGCCAGCTTCCCGCCCTGGCCGCCAAGCTACAGCCGGCGCTGGTAGTGCTGCTGCGCTCCGGCGGCCAGCCGGCCAACAGGTCGGCGCGAATGCGCGAAGCCACGGCCGCTCCCGCGGTCCCGGTGCTGCTGGTTTGGGACGAGGAAGTGCGCACCGCGCTCGGCGCCGGCCGGCCCGAAGCGGTGGACGCAGTGGTCTCGGCCCACATCCCGCCGCCCATTTCGACGCCGGTGAAGGTCCACAACGTGGTGGGCGTCCTGCGCGGGTCTGACCCTTCGCTGCGCGATACCTACGTGCTGGTGACCGCTCACTACGACCATCTGGGCATGCGCGGCACGGGCGAAGGCGACCACATTTTCAACGGCGCTAACGACGATGGCAGCGGCACGGCATCGGTGATCGAAGTGGCCAACGCGCTGGCGGCGCTGCCCACGCGGCCCAGGCGCTCCATCGTATTTATGACGTTCTTTGGCGAAGAGCTGGGCCTGGTGGGTTCGCGCTACTATGGCGCGCACCCGATTTTCCCGCTGGCCAAGACGGTCGCCGATCTGAACCTGGAACAACTCGGCCGCACCGACGTCGACGGCGGCTCCAGCGTGGGGCTGGTGAACGTGACGGGCTTCGACTTTTCCACCCTTACCGACGCGGTGGTGAAGGCCGGCGGCGAGACGGGGCTCCAGGTAGTGAAGAACGCCGAGCTCAACGAGCGATACTTCGCGCAAAGCGACAACCAGGCGCTGGCCGATGCCGGCGTCCCCGCGCACACTCTCTCGGTTGGCTATATGTTCCCGGATTACCACCAGGCGGGCGACGAGTGGCCTAAGATAGACTACGCTAACCTGGCGCTGGTGGATCGTACTGTGGCGGTGGCCGTCTATGATGTGGCCGATAGCGTGGACGCGCCGCAGTGGAAGGATCTTCCGCAGACACAGCGCTACATCAAAGCGCGGCAGGCGACGCTAGGAGGGAAGTAGGGAAGTTCGTCGGCGCTGAGCAGCTTTCGAATCGGCGTTCATCGGCGTTCATCGGCGGCCCAAAACCTTTCCCGGGAGCTTGCGAAAAGCCCGTAGATCATGATGGGCCACCGATATCCACAGTTCTTTCGCGAAGTCACAGATCGGAATTCAGCCTCGCCACCGGCGGTCGCTAAATTCGGCCAGCCGGTGCCTCACGCCACCGCGATGGGCCGTATAGGCGAGCCGGTAGCACCCTCCAGTTTCAGCGGGAGCGCGACGAACAAGAATTCGCGCACCGCCGCCTGTGCCAGCTCCTCCAGATTTAGGCATTCGACGATGTGAATCCCGCGCTCTACCAGGAGATGCACATGGACCGGCATGGCCAGGTCGGGCACCTTTTCGAAGGCCACGGTATCAGAGCCGGCGGCGAAAATGCCGCGTGAACTGAGCCATTGCGCACCCGCCAGGCCCGGGCCTGGACCGTGCACCTGCGAGATGAATTTGGCGGGATCGCGAAAGTAGCGCGCCCAACCGGTGCGCAGCAGCACCACATCGCCGGAGCGGATCTCGACCCCCTCGGCCGCCGCGTCCAGGTGCGCCGCGGTGATTTCGAAATCGTCGGGCAAGGGGTCGAGCCCGGCCACGGCCGCGATGTCCAGCAGCACGCCGCGCCGCAGAATCGGCGCCACGGTATCGATGGAATGCCGCCGCAGTCCGCCGCCGTAGGATTGCATGCCAGCGGCCTCGTCGCCGCCGTGCAGCTTGCCGCCGCAGGAGAAATGGCACAAGGCGTCGATGTGCGTGCCTACGTGGCTGCCCAGCGCGATGGCGTCGGAAGCGGAACTGTTGCCGATGGGGCCCAGGTATTCGCCGTGGGCTTTGACCAGGCTGAACAGAAATGGCGGGTGCGCCGGATGGTGCGGCATCCCGGTGAAATACGGCTGGGCGAGGTCAAAGACACGCGCCGAGGCGAGTAAGTCAAATAAGGGAGACATTAGATTCTTACACCGATTGGTAAACAACACTGTATCAGCGATTGGGGCCGACTGCATTCGTGTCGTCCTGTGGTCATTCTGTCTTCTAACTCCTGACTCCTGTCTTCTGACTCCTGAAAGGATTTCAAGGGCGAAGCCATTGTCTCGGCTTCGGCCATTTACTTCCTAATTGGCGGGCTGAAGCCCACCCCACCGGTGGCGCGGGCTTCAGCCCGCGGCTCAAGGGCAGCCCTTGTCAAAAATTCAAGTGAGCCCCGAACTCCATCACGCGGGGGTTGTAAAACGTAGAAGTAATGGTGCCGAATGACGGGCTGGTGGAGTTAATATTCTGGTCGCCCGACCAAAAGGTCGGATGATTCGGCGCGTTGAAAGCTTCCATGCGCAAGCGCAGGTTCGCATGTTCGGTAATCTTCACGTTTTTCGTCAGGCTCATATCGATATTGAATGTCCATGGGCCGGAAAACATGCGGCGCTGCAGTTCGCCCAGCGTGCCGGCGGCGGGATTGGAGAAAATCTGGCCGGCAAACGTGGGCGTACCGGGAGCGCTGATGCCGGTTCCGTCCGCCGGATTGATTGCGGAGGGCGCGATCTCCACCGGGCCGTTGCCGGTCATCTGGAAATGCACGATCTGTTTCAGCGCCT
>CAZARO010000411.1:0-5500 GCA_964487165.1 uncultured Solibacteraceae bacterium
GCCGGGTATCGCGTAACGCTGGATGGCAAAGTGGTAGGCACCTTGACCGCCGACGGCATGCCGCTCGCGGGATTGACGCCCGGCCCGCACGAACTGGCGCTCGATTCGGCCACCGGCCAGCATGACCGCATCGCCTTTGAGTCGCAGCCCTCAGCCAGCTTGTACGTCTCCATAGGAGCATCGCAAAATCTCGGCATGCTTTCGATCGAGACCAACGAAGACCAGGCGCACATCTTCCTCGACGGCCAGAAATACCGCCGCGACACGGCGCGCGGCCACCTGTTGGTATACCTGTTCCCCAAGAAGTGGACCGTGACCGTGCAGAAGGATGGCTTCGCGCCCTCCGCGCCGCAGACCGTCGAAATCAAGCGGGGCGAGGAGACCAAGCTCTCTTTTACCCTGCTGCCGGCCAAGTCGATCCTGGCGGTTCACCATGCGCCGCCGGGCACCGACGTCCAGGTGGACAACATCAGCCGGGGCACCACTCACCCCGATGGTGAATTTCAGGTGGGCGGCATCGATCCGGGGCACCATACCGTGACCCTGCGGCACGAGGGCTTCAAGCCTCTGCAATCCGACCAGACTTTTGCCGCCGGTAAGACGGTAGATCTGCAGGGAACGCTCGAAGCCGCGCCCGTCACCGGGACGCTGCGCTTCGAAATCGCCCCGGCCGGGGTGGACGCGCATGTGCGCATCCGCAAGGACGGCGACGCGCAGGACCGTGAAGTGACAGGCTCCAGCGTCACGGTACCGGAAGGCCACTACACGGTGACCGTCTCGGCGCCGCAGTATGTAGCTACTTCGGTAGCCGTCCAGGTGCCCGCCGGCGGCTCGGCTTCAGCCGTGGTAACGCTGCGCCATCCGGAAGCGCCTAAGGCACCTCCCAAGACTGGTCCTACCATCGTCTTCGGTCTCGAAGATTGGCTGAAGGCCGGCGGATGGGCCCAGCAGGACGGGATGATTACCCATAAGGGCGGCGACTGGGTGATGGCGCCGCCGGACATCGAGCACGGAACCATCCGCTTCACCGTGGTTTCCCTGAAGGGCCGGCACGTAGAGTGGGCGGTGGCGGACCGCGACGAAAAGAATTTCCTGCACTACGAATTGGACGACAAGAACCTGACACGCTATGAGGTCAGGAACGGCAATAAGTCGGGGCAAGTCAAGGTGGCGCACGGGTTGGACAGGAAGAAACCCATGGGTTTCACTCTTACGGTGACTCCGCAGTCTGTGGTAACCAAGGTGATGCGCGGAGGAGCGTGGTCAGACCTGGATAAGTGGGACGTGGAGGGCACCACCATCCACGGCAGGTTCGGCTTCCGCATTCCGGGCAGCGACGAAATCGGGCTGCAGGATTTTCTGATCACGCGTAATTAGGCATGGTACGGAAAGGCTCTACCGCAACCTTTGGCGGGGCGGTTGCTATCGCGGCGGCGTTCTTTCTGTTGGGCGAAGTCGCATGGGCGCAAACCATCGATTTCGAACTGCGCACTTTTCCCGAAAGCCCCGTCGTGTTTGCCGACTCGGGGAACGTGCCGGTGCCGGGCATTCCGCGGCGTCAGTTGGTTACCGTCAAGAACCAATCCAAGAAATCGGTAGCCGCGGTGATGTTCGAGCAAAGTGTGGCCGCTGGCTCGAAGACCGAAATTGTGGCCCTGGAGCGCGTGTCCATCCTGTTCGCCGCCGGTGAGAAGCGGCGCGTCTCCGTGGCGGTGGCGGAAATACTGCAGAAGATGCAATCGGGCGAGCGGCCGGTGCTGAGCGTGGTGGCGGTGGAATTTATGGATGGCTCGCAATGGACCGCGCCGACCAGTTCGAACGCGCGTGCCCGGTGACGCGGCCCTACACCAATAGTTCGCCGGTCATCACCGTTACCGCCTGCCCGCCCAACAGCACGCGGTCGCCTGCGAGCTTCACGCGCACGGTTCCGCCCCGCGGCGAGGCCTGGTACGCCGTGAACTCGCTCTTGCCGAGGCGCCCGCTCCAGTACGGCCCCAGCGCGCAGTGGGCCGATCCGGTGACCGGGTCTTCATCGATTCCCGATCCCGGCGCGAAGAACCGCGACACGAAATCGAATTCGCCGCCGCTCGATGGTGCCGTGACGATGACGCCGCGCACAGGAATCCGCCGCAGGGTGGAATGATCGGGCGCGAGCCCCCGCAGGCTCTCTTCGGAATCCACTTCCACCAGATAGTCGAATGCGTTCCTGCCCACGAAGGCCGCCTCCGCGACCCCTAGCGCCGGCAGCAGTTCCGCCGGAGCGGGCGTGGCCACCACTTGTTTGGCGGGAAAATCCAGCTCGATCCAGTCTCCGCGGCGATCGGCCAGCAGCAGGCCGCTGCGGGTATGAAATCGGGCCTGCTGGCCGGCGGCGAGATGGCCATCCTGCCATAACACGTGCGCGCTGGCCACGGTGGCATGGCCGCAAAGATCCACTTCCACCGCCGGAGTGAACCAGCGAAGCCGAAATCCGCCATCGTGAGGGGTCAGGAAGGCCGTCTCCGAGAGATTCATTTCCCGCGCCACGTTGCGCATCCATTCATCGGGAACCGGCTCAGGCAGCACACAGACCGCTGCCGGATTGCCGGCAAAGGGTTTATTCGTGAAAGCGTCCACTTGGACGATGCGAATCGCCATATTCGCAGGGTACCGCAGCTGAAACCTTTCCCGCCTGGCTGTAGTCTAATAGTCAATGCTGTCGAGGTTGTTCGGGAGGGCTATAGGTGCCGTGGTGCTGTTGACGGCAGCGTGGGGAATCAGCCGGATACCGGATGGCGCCTTGCGCTCGTGGATTCCGCCGGTGGGCGCGCCTCGTGGGCCGGTGCGCATCCTACGGTTCTACGCCACTACGGGAAGCATTGCGCAGGGCGACAAGGCGCAGCTCTGTTATGGCGTGGAAAACGCCCGCTCGGTGCGCATCTCGCCTTCCATTGCACCGGTGATGCCGGCCGTGAACCGGTGCCTCGAAATCGTGCCCGACCACACCACCCACTACACCATTCTGGCCGAAGGGTTCGACGGCCATATCGCCGCGCGATTCCTCACGCTGGTGGTGGAGACTGCCCCGGCGCCACCTCGCGGGCGGATGAATATGGCGGCTCTGCCGGCCGGGCGCAAGGCATCTTCTCCCAAGCGAACGTAGGGCGGGTTGGCCGCTGCGGCGGGCTGAAGCCCACCCCACCGTGAGGATCGAAACATCTTGGTGGTGCGGGCTTCAGCCCGCGACTCGGCTTTGGCCTTTTGTGGGGCAGCCAATCCTGGCTGTGCCCAGAGGGCGCCCACGGCTTTCAGCCGGCCTCGCCGTCACGAGTCGGACTTTTTCGGGCTTTGCTGCACGATGCCTGCGAGACACGAAGCCGGAGAAAATACTTGCGAACTCGTGAGTGGTCTGTTCCGATTCAGCGGCGGCCTGAAAGGCCGCCTGCAGGCACGATTGCCTGCCCCACTGGACAGCCGACAGCACGCATGAATGGCCAAACCCGCTCCTCTGCTCTAACTTCCCACCACCCCCGCCAGCGGACTGCTGGCGCTGGCGTACAACTTCTTCGGCATGCGCCCCGATTCGTACGCCAGGCGGCCCGCCGCGGTCGCCAGCTTCATGGCTTCCGCCATCTTCAGCGAATCGTCGGCCGCCGCGATGGCGGTATTCATGAGGATGCCGTCGGCACCCAATTCCATAGCGATGGCGGCGTCCGAGGCGGTACCCACGCCGGCATCCACAATCATCGGAACGGTAGTAATTGTCTCCCGCATAATGCGCAGATTGGCGACGTTCTGCACGCCCAGTCCGGAACCGATGGGAGCGGCCAGCGGCATCACCGCGGCGGCGCCGGCATCGATCAGTTTGCGCGCGTTGACCACATCGTCATTGGTGTACGGCAGCACCACGAAGCCTTCCTTCACCAGCACGCGAGTAGCTTCCAACAGCCCCGCGTTGTCGGGGAAGAGCGTCTTTTCGTCGCCGATCACTTCCAGCTTCACCCAGTTGGAAAGGCCGACTTCGCGCCCCAGCATGGCCGTGCGGATGGCGTCATCGGCGGTGTAGCAGCCGGCGGTGTTGGGCAGGATGAAAATGCGCGCGCGGTCGATATAATCGAGAAGCGATTCCTTGGAGCGGTCGGTGAGGTTGACGCGGCGCACCGCGACGGTCACCATCTCCGCGCCGCTGGCCTCGTGGCAGCGCTGCATTTCCTGAAAGCTTCGGTACTTTCCGGTACCTACGATAAGGCGCGAGGAAAAATCGCGGCCCGCAATCGTTAATTTGTCCGACATTCCTTCATTGTAGCGGGGCGGAGAGGTAGTGCATCAGCACCAGGTAGCCGGTGGACACGAGAAACGACGACACCAGCGGAATGCGCCAGTCGGCACGGCGGACGTTGTCGCGCAGGAAATCGGGTATGGCCGGCGCCAGCGCTGGTTCGGCTAAAGCTTGTACGACCGGCGGCGTTTCCTCCACCAGCGGGGGAGCCGGCACGGGCACGGCGGGCGCGGCCTCTTCCTTGGGACGCAGCTCCGCGATGGGGACTACCGGCGCTAGCGCGGGCGCTGCTGGGGGAGCGGCGGGCAGCGATTCGCGGGGACCGCCGATCCGTTCGGCGGCTTGGCGGCAGACCTCGCCAATCGCCAGGACTACGTCCAGCACCGATTTTTCGCTGTCTGCCAGGCGCTGGCGCAGTTCCGTCAACTCCTGTTCCTTCTGCTGGACTTCGGCGCGCATGGGCGCCAATTGTTCTTCCATGCGGGCCGCCACCGCGGCTGCCGCGGCGGTGACGATGCGCGTCTCCACGGATTGCTCCATCTCGCTGCGCAGTTCGCTCAGCTTCTGTTCCTGCGCCGCTGCCTGGCCCTCGATGGCGCGGAAGACGCTCTCGCGAAGGTCCGTCATTCCCTGGGTGTACTCGTATCGCATGTCCGCGAAGCGCTGCTCGGCGGCATCCACGATCCGCTCGTTCTGCTGGCGAAGCGCCTGCATCTCGCTGCTCTGGGCGGTCAACGTGCGCGCAACGCTCTCGCGCACCTGGCGCGTCTCCTGCTCCAGCCCGGAACGGAGGGCCGCGGCCTCCTGGCGGAGTTGTTCCGTCGCCTGGCGATCCTGCTGATGGCTCACCGCGAGGCGCGCTTCCAGGTCGGCCAGGCGGCGTTCCACCTGTCCGGAATGCTCGTGGAGGCGCGCGTCGACTGCCCCGATCACCGCCTCGAGAACTTTTTGGTCCATGGGCGCGGCCATCGTCTGCCCCGCTGCCGCCGCCGCGGGCGCGGGACGGGGCGAGGCTGGCGCCTGCTCCACACGTTCCAACCGGCGCTCCACGCTGCTCAGCCGGTCGGTTAGAGGGTTATAACTGGCATCGGGCCGCGGGGTGACATCCGCGGGCCGGAGCGCGGTTTGCGTCAGCTTCATCCCAACCGCACCCAGCGCCAGGCCGCCACCGAACGTGACCGCCAGGTTCCGCCAGACGGACGAATCGCGACTGCTCTCCATATAACATAATGTACAGGAAAT
>CAZARO010000412.1:0-5498 GCA_964487165.1 uncultured Solibacteraceae bacterium
TACCAAGGACGAATTGTGCGTGCAAGCCTGCCCGGTGGACTGCATCCACCCCAAGCAGGACGAGGAAGGTTTTGCCGACACGCCCCAGCTGTTCGTGAATCCCGCCGAATGCATCGATTGCGGCGCCTGCATACCGGTCTGCCCCACCAATTCCATTTACGCGCTGGACGAACTGCCCATCGAGTCGGCCCGCTTCGCCGAATTGAACGCCGCCCATTACAACTAAGCGAATCGCGTAGGAACATTACCGCACAGCAAGCGGGGGGACGGTCGAGGACCAATGGGCATTGCGAAATTGCCAGCGTCCCCCTTTATACTCCGTTGTGGCCGTAAAGTACCCCACCTCATTGACCCGGTCGCCTGCGGGGCCGGTCCGGACTTCGCGGTACGGAGTGGCCATTATGGCGAGATCCGGCGTGAGCGGATCCACTCGCATCTCCTCCCCCCATTGCAAATCGATTTGCCTGATGGTGCGCGTCAGGTTCGGGATCGCCGCAATCGCGGACGCGCCATTCGGGAATGCCAGGCGCCCATCCGCGGCCATAAAAAATTCTGGGCTGTCGGAGAAGTACCGGCGCCATGCGATAGGGCCTTCCTGGGTGACATTACGCGCCACTTCGCGCGCGAAAGCCCGCACTTCCTTATCGACCTCGCCCGCTCGGGTGGAAGTCAGGAGCAATCTGCTGGAACACCCGGTTGACAGGACGGCCGCCAATAGAGCCCACTGCCCAATGCGCATATCGAATCCTCTCCCCATATTGGCACAGGCGCCTAAGTGGGGCAGGCAATCGTGCCTGCAGGCGGCCTTTCAGGCCGCGGTTCGCGGGCTGAAGCCGGCTGAAGCCAGCGCCACCAAGATGTGTCGATCCGCCTGGTGGGTGGGCTTTAACCCGCCAGTTCGGAGGCAAATGGCCAATCTCAGGCGGCCCGGAGGGTTGCCAACCCGCCGCAGGTTGACAACCTGCCCCACTTAGCGCCTCAAAGTTTCCGACTCCATGGATAGCGCCGCAGGCACGTGAGCAACTCGTGGCACGACGCCGTTGTATCATCGGCTTTGGCAGCCAAACGACCACCGACCCCTCCCCCCGCCCGCCGGCCGCGCCACGCCCTTTTCATCGCCGCGCTGTGGATCGCCGCCCTCGCGGCGTACTCCAATTCCTTCCGCGCCGGCCTGGTCTTCGACAGCCAGCGCGTGATCCTGGCCGACTCCCGCATTCAGGCCGATACGCCCGATAACGTTCACCAGATCTGGACCGGCGACTACTACAACGGCACCGGATCGAGCGCGCTCTACCGTCCCCTGACCACCCTCACCTACCTGTGGAATTATGCCGACCTGGGCGATGGCCCGAACGCCCGCGGGTACCACGTGGTCAATTTCGCGCTGCATGCCGTCAACATCGCCCTGGTCTACCTGCTCGGCCTTGCGGTGTTCGCCGAAGCGTGGCCGGCGTTTGCCCTGGCCGCCCTGTGGGCCCTCCATCCCATCCTCACCGAGTCCGTCACCAACGTGGTGGGGCGCGCCGACCTGCTGGCGGCTCTCGGTGTCCTCGCCGGGCTGCTTTGCTACATGCGCAGCGCCGCCGCTACCGGATGGCGAAGCTGGACCTGGACGTTGGCTCTCGCCGCGGCCGCCGCTATCGGAATCTTCGCCAAGGAGAGCGGCGTGGTGCTGGTCGCCGTCATAGTTATTTGGGAGGTCGCATTCACGCCCAAGGTGCCATGGCGTGCGCGGATCGCCGGCTACCTCGCGGTTTTGCTCCCCTGCGCGGTCTACTTCGCCATGCGCCAGAGCGCCCTGGCGCAAGTCTCCTCGCTGCTGATTTCGTACTGCGACAACCCGCTGCAGCAGGCCTCGTTCTGGATCTCGCGCCTCACCGCCGTCAAAGTCCTCGGCTCTTATCTGGGCTTGCTGATCTGGCCCGCGCGGCTCTCGCCCGACTACTCCTACAATCAGATTCCGCTATCCACCGGAGCCGACTGGAAGACCATTCTCGCGGTGGTGGTATGGATGGCGATCGCCGCCGCCGGGTACTTCAGCTATCGCCGCGCCCGGCCGGTGCTGTTTTTCATCGCCCTCTTTGCGGCCACCATCGCGCCAGTGGCGAACCTCGTCATCCTGGTGGGCAGCATCATGGCGGAGCGCTTCCTGTACCTGCCGTCCATAGGCTTCGCCGGCGTCCTGGTGTGGAGCGCCCTCGCGCTGAGCCGCCGTGTGCCGGCGCGGCGGATGGGCGCCGCGCTCGCCGTCGCCTGCCTGGCCCTCGCGGCCCGCACCTGGGCGCGCAACTCCGACTGGCTCGACGATCGCACTCTCTGGGCGAGCGCCGTTCAGGTCTGCCCCGATAGCTACAAGGCCCACGAGAATCTGGCGATGCTGATGCTGGCCGAGCCACAGCCCGATTTCGCCGCCGCTACCCGCGAAGTGGAGCGCGCGCTCGTCATCCTCGATCCGCTGCCCGACAATCGCAGCCTGCCCGGCGTCTACGCGACCGCCGGCCAATGCTATCGCGCGCGCGGCGATCTCGCCCGCGCCCTCGCCGTGCTGCTGCGCGGACGCGCTATCGACCGTGCCTGGAACGCCGCCTTCCTCGAGCGCAACCGACTCGACGGCAAGACCGTCAACTCCGTCGGCACGCCCCCTCTGTACCTCGAACTGGGCCGCGTCTACCTCGATCTGGGCCAGCCCGAGAACGCGCTAGAAGCCTTCCGCTACGGCCGTTCCATCGATCCGCAATCGGCCTTCTTCGAAGAAATCTCGCGCACGTTTAGCGGCATGCGGCAGCCCGGCGAGGCCGCCATCAGCCTGCTGGAAGGCGTCGCCGTGTACTCCACCCAGGCCGGCCTGGTCTCCGCTTTGACCCGCCTCTACCAGGAGACGGCGCCCGAAAGCTGCGCTCTCAGCCGTACCGCGGCGGGCGTCACCTTGAATTGGAACTGCCCCGAGGTGCGCACCCAGCTTTGCACCGCCGCCCACAACGTGGTCGAGATGTTCACCCAGATGCGCGACCCTTCGTCCGCCGGCGCCACGGCGCAAAATGCCGTGCGGAATTACGGCTGTCCGGCCACCATGTTCCGGTAGTTCCCGCCAGTCAGCGGCAATTGCCGCCGCTCAACGGAATTCCTTGGCCTAAGCCGCCTCGCTCCCTCTAAGATGCAATGTAGCCATGAAGAAAAACTCCCTGCTTTCCTGCCTGGCCGGGCTGGCGATTCTCTCCGGCGCCGCGCAGGCGCAGATCGCGCGCACCGCGGCATCGGCCTTCGGGGTCCAGAATTTCGACGTGTCGCTGTTGAGCACGGTGGCGGTTCTGCCGTCCCAGACGGTTGCCAATTCGAACGTCACGATCTTCTCCTCCTCGCAGGTGGATTGTTGTTCGGGTGAAGTCGGCTATCAGTTGGCGCGCACCTCGGCCGGCAGTTTGTGGCTGGAATACGCGCACACCGAATGCTGCGGAGGAGGATACGCCACCATTCCACACAATGGCAGCTCGGGTATGAGGGCGGAGACGCTGGGCCTGCGCTTCATGGTTCCTCTGCACTCGCGCCTTTCCGTTTTTGGCGCCGCGGGAGGAGGTGCCGGAACGTTTCACTATCCCTGGGTGCTGGAAGGGCCCACCCCCTACCTTCTATTTGGGTCCACACTTCATGGTGTCATCGATTTTGGAGGCGGAATCGACGTGCGCCTGTCGAGGCGCATCAGCATTCGTGCGGAATTGCGCGATTTCCTGAGCGGTAAAGGTATCAGCGGCGAAGTGGGCACCAACCGCGTGTTGCCTATGTTCGGCGTGGGGTTCCATTTCTAAGGGCAATAAGTGAGCTTTGGTGGAAGCCACAGTGCGGAGGTGGGCGTCAATTGTGGAGCGGACCCCCTAAGCACTAACTACTTTCGAGCGCAAAATTCAGTTCCCGGTCGTCGATGACCACTCTCTTACGGTCGTGGCTGAGTAAGAAGTCTCGTGGAATCAGCGAGGCGTTACAGAGCCGCGCGCCAGCAAGCGGTCTTTGGCAATCGGCGCTAATTTTGCGCGAGAAAGTGTCTAGCCAAGGCCTCACCATGATATCCCTCCGGGACACGGAAGTCAGGAGTCAGGCCGCTCTCTCGCGGCCGCGGCTCGGTAGGCTCCTGCAAACACGGAGGTGCCATTCCGAGCCGCGCGCCAGCAAGCGGTTCTTCGAATTTTGCAACTCCCTCGGAAGTCAGAATGGCGGCGAGGTAGGCGTTGAACAGCCGGCTGACCCGTTCGAACGAAACTAGCGGCATTCCTAGAAAGATGAAGCTAAACAGAGCGTCATAAGTATTTGCGCATCCGCTCCATGACGGTCACGGCTCTGTAAGAGGCGCATACTGAGCCGCGCGCGTAAAGTAAGCGAGCGGTTTGATCGCGCAGTTGATCAACGACGTCGTGGTTAGATACCAAGATCGCCGAAAATCGAAGCATTCGCGAGCGGTGCTTATTCCACCAGGGTCGAGGCGGCCTGGGTTAAGAGCCCTTGTATTTGCCCAGCTGTATCAGATGTTTGTCGAGATCGTCGATCGTTTTGAACATGTCGGCTACGTCCTGCTGTTTACCCTTGAAAAAGGCCTTGAAAAGCGCTTGAGCCTGGTCTATCTTCTTCTTGTCGTCTGGTTTCTTAGGGTCCAGTCCATAGTCGTCATCGGTAATCTCATCCGCAGCCTGGCCGAGAGAGTTCTTGACCTTTGAAGCCCCGTTCTCCAGTTCGAGAAGCTTTTTCTCGAGGGTTTCCCTCAACGTGACGAAACCATCGCCAGCCTTGTTGTATTCGGCCAGGTTCTTAGTGACCCCTGCCATCTTCCCAACAGGGACGACGGCGCCAGTGCCAAGGATCTTCTTAGCGTCGGCCAAAGTTTTGTCCCACCCCGCAGTAGCCATTGTTTCCTCCCCTTAAAGTTAAATTCCTTGCGGCGCCCAGGAGCCGGATAAGGGCCTGGCGGCGCCATTCGATAGACTATAGCACACGATAGTTGGGTACGGTTCACGCCCGATGAGAACCGCAGATTGCGCTGCTCCAGGCGATCCGGAATGCCCCGCCCGCCTGGTTGACCAGCGATGGCGTGGTATAGCGGACCGGACTGGGACGACTTCGCGGTCAATGGAAAAACAAGCCGAGGACACGCACAGGCTTGGTCATGGCACTTTTCGCCCCCTCTGCCTTCTTGCGGTAACGGAGGCACTCGAGCAGTTTCGCGGATCGCTGGGGCGGAAACGTCCGGGTGCGAGGCGATACAGCAGCCACGTGCTTGTGACCGGATTAAGCCGTGAGTTCCGTTCGAGGTGAATCCGGGAATTGCCGCTGACGAGAGTACTGCCCCGGTTGCGTTGTGCGATACCCCTCCGCGAACACAGCGGGACAATCTTATGGGCTAAGATTGCGATTTGACTTTGAACAGAGCAATTCCTGGCGTATCTAAGATTGGTCAATAGGTATGAAACGGACCCTGGATAGCGGCAATCAGATCCTGCTCATCGTGATTCTCC